>JAQTYP010000097.1 GCA_028688235.1 Methylomonas sp. | reverse complement strand
CAGCAACCGGAAACCCGGGCGGAAATGGTTCGCCGTTCACAGGTTCGCCTTGAACGCGAATACGCACCCAAACGACTGAGAGCACAAGTCAAGTCGATGATCGATATTGCACGCGAGCAAACGACCAAGCCGCGCCAAGCTCCGCAAGTTGACACGAAGCCCCACCAGCAGCGAGTGTTGTTTGTGTCAAATGCTTACGTGCCCACGCTGCAACTCAGTTTTATCAAGCCATTGGCGCCACTCGTTGCCGCAGGCGAGATCAAGACGGAGTTCCTCACGGAAGAGCAGATCAAACGCAAGCAGTGGAGCAATGATGGGTATTCATCAGTCAAACCTTGGATAATTAACCGGTTTGAACGGTTTCACCCCGACCTTTTAGTTTTTTGCCGATACAGTGGGCCATACGCCGATGTTTTGCTTGACTTGGCCAGGAAGAATGGCAATCCGGTAATCTATCATATTGACGATGATCTACTGGGTATTCCACAAGACATTGGCGAGCACAAGCATCGCTTTCACAATGAGGAAAAACGACTCGATACCGTTCGTTTGCTGCTCAACCAAAGTAATTTGGTTTACGCATCTACACAAAATTTGAAACATTATCTGGCGACTCAGAAAATCCAGGCGCCAATCGTAACGGGCAGCATTTATTGTTCAGGACAAGCCATTAACATGCCGGCCTATCGTCCCGTGCGGAAAATCGGCTACATGGCCAGTGCCGACCATGCCCACAATCTGACGCAGGTCATCGGTGCGCTGGTTCGTCTGTTGCGCAAACATCCCGACATCAATTTCGAATTTTTCGGCAGTATCCCGTCTCCCCCCGCGTTCGCCGAATTTGGGGGGCGTATCTGTCATGCGCCAAAAATCGATAATTATGAAGAATTTTTACAGCGTTTTGCGGAATATCAATGGGATATAGGCATTTGCCCATTAAGTCCAATTCACTTTAATCTGATGAAGGCCAACACAAAATGGGTGGAATACACATCGGTGGGCGCCGCCGTGGTGGCAAGCAAAGACACAGTTTATGATGAGTGTTGTGCCGATGGTTGCGGTCTGCTGGCAACGTCGGAAGATGAGTGGTTTGAAGCTTTGGACAGTCTGATCACAGACCCCAAGGCTCGATATCGGCAAGTTATCCGGGCTCAAAATAAACTACGGGATCAATATTCGATTGATCGTTTGAGGGATCAAGTATTGAATGTTTTTACGCAAGCCCATCTTTTGGTCGGAAAATCATCGTAGTCACTTTTAAAGGAGAGAATAATGCAAGAAGATGTCATCAAGGTTTTCATCGGATTTGACAAGGTTGAAAGTGTATCCTGGCATACCATGGCCCATTCCATACTGCGCCAGTCTTCGCGCCCGGTGGCCATCATTCCGGTCAATCTGGCCAATTTAAATAGCATCTATACCCGAGAGCGCGATCCCAAGCAATCCAACGAATTTTCTTTCAGCCGCTTCCTGGTGCCGTATCTTTGCAACTATGAAGGCTATGGCGTTTTCTTTGACTGTGACCAGATGCTGCGTACCGACATTGCCGAAATCTTCAAGGCGGTCGAGGAGGATCCAGGCAAAGCCGTTTATGTTGTCAAGCACGATTATGAGCCGCGCGATGGTGTGAAATACCTCAACACAGTGCAGTACAAATACCCTCGCAAGAATTGGTCGTCTGTCGTGCTGTGGAACTGCGGCCACGTCGCTAACAAGGCGGTGACGCCTGAATTTGTCAACACTGCCAGTCCCATGGACCTGCACCGTTTTACTTGGTTGCAGGATGACCAGATTGGTGATCTGGATGTCCGCTGGAATTGGCTGGTGGGCGAGTACGCCGAGCCCCCCAAAGATGTGAAGAATGTACACTGGACGGTCGGAGGCCCCTACTTTCTTGAGTATCAGGACGCTGATTTCTCTGAAGAGTGGTTCAAGGAAGCGGCACGGATGGCGTTCTGTGCGCAACGCGTTTAATACATCGCTCATTAAGGCAAGGCAGTTCAACTCCACGCCATCGCCTTGCTCTTATAACTTTTTTGCTTGCAATACATTCGAGTAAGTTCTTTGGATTGATAGGGTGACATGAACAAGGTATTGATTACGGGAGGTGCGGGTTTCATCGGCACCCACCTGACACGAGTTTTGATCCTGGCGGGACACAGCGTTCGCATCCTGGATTGTATGGCTCCGCAGATCCACGGCGAGATTCCTGCTGGGCTGGATTGGCTGAGTGGACCGGGCATTGAATTCATGCGTGGCTCCGTAACGGATGAAGCAGTCATGCGCAAGGCCTTGAACGGAATTGACGTGGTGGTTCATTTAGCGGCGGAAACGGGAACCGGGCAATCCATGTACGAGATTGCCCGCTACAACGCAGTCAATGTGGGCGGCACCGCCTTGCTGCTGGATGTGCTGGCCAACGATCCAAAGCGAAGTGTCAAACGCATCGTGTTGGCATCTAGTCGTTCGATCTACGGTGAAGGTGCCTATACTTGTCCAGTTTGTAGCCCGGATCGGCGGCGCTACCCAAAAAGCCGGGCCATGTCCCAATTGGCGGCGCATCAGTGGGAATACGCTTGCGACCAGTGCGCTGCAACGCTGCAACCGATGGCTACGCATGAATCCGATCCTGCCAAGCCGGCCTCGATCTATGCCGCCACCAAATATGCTCAGGAAGACCTGGTGCGCGTGGCGGGTCAAGCCCTTGGCATCGACTACGCCTTGCTGCGGTTGCAAAATGTCTATGGCGAAGGGCAGTCGTTGAACAACCCTTATACGGGGATCCTGTCGATCTTTTCGACCCGTATTCGCCGGGGCCAGCATCTGCCTATATTTGAAGACGGGCATGAGACCCGAGATTTCGTTCATGTCGAGGATGTCGCACGGTCATTTCTTGCCGCGGTTGAACATTCTGGCGTGGTCAGCCAGGCCATCAATGTCGGTATGGGGGTCAAGACTACCGTTGAGGGGATCGCTGAGCACCTCGCCGACGCCTTTGGGGTTCAGCGTCATCTGGTGACCACGAACGAATATCGACTAGGAGATATTCGGCATAACTTTGCGGACATTAATCGATTACAGACCGTTCTGGGTTACCGCCCAAAGATCACTCTGGCTGAAGGAATGCAGCGTTTTGCTGAATGGGTGAATACCCAAGCTTTACCAGAAGATAAGTTAAAAAGGGCTAATGACGAGCTTAAAGCTCGCGGACTGATGGGATAAATTTCATGCCGAAGATATTTGTTTATGGGGACTCCCATACGCGCGTTCTAAAAGATGCTGCGGAAAGATTTCCAAAAGGTAATAAAATCGAGTTCGATATCCACTGGATGTTCAGCGAAAAAAACGGCGTGACTCGTGGCGATATGATGTTTGAGGACGCGAAAACTGCCGTGGCCAGCCTCCAGTCAGGTGATATTTTTGTGATTTCATTGCTTGGAACTGCGCATAACATTTTTGGATTAGTGGAGCATGAGCGTAAATTTTGTGTAGTTAGTGAGCAGTGCAGCAACAATACTTTCCTTGATTGTGAACTGATCCCATCCAGCACAATGCGAGATATGTTTTATGGGGTGTGTCAGAAAAACAAGAGAATAGGTGAACTCAAGAGTCAGGCTACTGTTCCTGTTTATCACCTTATGACCCCGCCTCCAAAAGAGGACAATGAGTATATAAAGGCTAAAACATCACGTTATCGAGACAAAATTATTGGTGAGCATGATATCAATAAACCCGAGCTCAGGTTAGCTCTATGGAATCTAGAGATGAGCGCTGTCAAGCAGTTCTGCGAAGGGCTAGATGTAAATGTTATTGAACCACCATTCGAATCAATATCTGAACATGGATTTCTTAAACCACACTTTTACGGTGGAGATGCGACTCATGCGAATAGGGCGTATGGTGAATTGGTATTGTATCAACTCAAGGAACTTACTATTCTTCCGCAGAAAAAAGCAGGCAGTCTATTATGAATCTGATTGATTTAATTACAAGGAAAGATCGGTATCTCCTTAAAGCTGAATCTGATCTTCAGATTGGTAATGTCGAATGGATGG
The DNA here is from genome assembly GCA_028688235.1 of Methylomonas sp. Lineage (GTDB taxonomy): Bacteria > Pseudomonadota > Gammaproteobacteria > Methylococcales > Methylomonadaceae > Methylomonas. Next base: position 5,705 of record JAQTYP010000097.1, on the reverse strand, counting down.
GGCTGCTCTGGCGTTGCTTGCATATTTCTCGAAGTCATCAACCGCAATTAATCCTTCAGAATATCCTGAGCCATCATTCAATGAAATCGATGCCAGCCAATATTGGGTGGTATGTGGCTACAGCAGGCAAATGTACAACCGGAAAGTTGATAGTAACGGTTTATAGTGCCAATACAAAATGCGAGTCGGTGATTGATATCACGAATCACCCAGTACCTGTCAATATACCTTGGCAAGGCATTGTCATCGAAAAGAACGAGCCATTGTTTTTGAGCTTGTATTTTTTACTTGATCAGGGGGGCACTGCCAACCTTCTTGTGCATCAACGTCTTGAAAGGAAGTCACTGATCAAGTTTGCCACAGGGAGAGGAGTAGAGATAGGTCCCGGACCAAAACCGCAAATTATCCCATCGAATGGTATCGATGTGGAGTATGTTGAAGAGTCTCCTATTGAAAAGTGGGTGGAAGCTTATGATCCAAAGGGAAAGTATGGTGCGCTATCGGCCGATTTTTCTAAGTACACGATAGGCACTGCCTGGAATCTGCCACAAGCAGATAATTCTCTGGATTTCATTTTTTCCAGCCATGTTTTCGAGCACCTCGCCAATCCTATCGGACATCTGCTACGCTGGAAATCGAAACTTAAACCGGGCGGAAAAATTCTCGCCGTTGTCCCTGATTTGACTGGTACTAAAGATTATAGAGCAGCGCCATCAACCATCGTAGAAATATTAGATGAGCTGCGGGCTGGATTGGTGGCACCGACAAGACAACATTACCTACGGTGGGCCGAGATGAAAAATCAAGCATCTAGAGTGGATGAATTAATCTCGCATGGTGTATCTATTCATGTTCACTTTTACACAGCTCAATCTATGGCTTTGTTACTCGACAAATGCATAAACGAACACGGATTCCAGAGTTATTCAATCCAACACCGCCAGAATCACAAAGATTTTTATTTTACACTTCAATAACATGACTAGCACATCACATCCTTACAAGGCACTTCCTGACAAAGCCTTTTGGAAACGATCTGTTTCAAAACGCCAGTCTGCCGAAGTCGATCCAGTTGGCACATTTGAACTTCGTATAAATCAAGAAACTAAAGTCGCGACGGCGGGTAGTTGTTTTGCTCAGCATATTGCTCGTCATCTGCGTAATTCTGGTTACAAATATTATGTAGTAGAGGACGGTCATCCTATCATTCCACTGTCTATTCGAGAAAAACATCATTACGGCACGTTTTCCGCGCGTTACGGTAATATCTACACAGCCCGGCAGTTGCTGCAGTTGATGCATCGCGCCTATGGGCATTTTTCTCCTCAAGAAGATGCCTGGGTTGAAAATAACGGTTCCGTACTCGACCCTTATCGTCCGACGGTCCAGCCTCGGGGCTATATTTCGGTGGCCGAGATGCATGCTGACCGTGCCCAACATCTCGCTGCGGTTCGCAAGATGTTCGAAACGCTCGATGTATTCGTCTTCACCTTTGGCTTGACTGAATGCTGGATGGCTCGCGCCGATGGCGCGGTGTTCCCGCTTTGTCCCGGCGTTGAAGGTGGGAAGTTCGATCCGGAGCAGCATGTCTTCCATAATCAGGACCTCGCCGAGGTGGTCTCGGATATGACCGAGTTTATCGAGCAACTTCAGGGCCTGAATCCCGCTGCTCAAATTGTTCTGACCGTATCTCCCGTGCCGCTAATGGCGACTGCCGAACCTGGTGCTCATGTTCTTTCTGCCACTACCTATTCCAAGTCGGTGTTGCGTGTCGCCGCTGAGATGCTACGGAAGCAGTTTGCGCATGTACATTACTTTCCGTCTTATGAAATTATCATCGGCAACTTCAACCGTGGCCGCTATTACGCCGAGGACCTCCGCAGTGTCACCGAGGAAGGGGTCTTGCATGTGATGCGTCTGTTTTTGCTGCATGCCACGGGCGGCGCGATTGTTACGAAAGCGCCAGATTCTCAGGTCGAAGTTCCTGATGCTTATTTAGCCCAGGCTGAGGCCTTGGTGGAGGTCGAGTGCGATGAAATTGCACTGGATCGATAAATGCAGTGAATTCGCCGGCGGTGTGTCTCCTTTGGTTGACGTGCATAACTGTGGCGTATTCTGGAGCTGCTCCTTTCACGGTTACGCTAGCGAGTTTTGGCGCAACGGGCGACGGAGCTAGGGACGACAGTGCCGGGATCCGAGAAGCCTTGGCTCGACTTCCCGCCGGGGCTATTCTCGATGGTGAGGACAAACGATACAGGGTTACTGGAACGTTCGAGATCCGTCACGATTTGACATTGAGGAATGCGGCTTTTCTTCAGCAGTCTACCCCCAAGGATAGCGAAGGGCCTTGCTCGGTTCGAACTCTATTGATTCGTGGCGAGCCGACCCGGCCCATTCGGATTGCGCTCGAGCGTGTCAAGGTTGATCGAGGCGACAATCCGCATCAGGGTTGCCCTTGGGACGCGGCAGGTATTTGGATTGACCATGTGGTGGATAGCCGCTTAAGCAGCGTCGAGATTACGGGCAATGGGCGCGGCGCGGCGTGGGGTGCAGACGCAGGCAACGTGGAAATTCGCAACCTCTGGATTCACGATATGACGTGGGCGCCCTGCCTGACGCAGGTGGAAGGTCTGCCTTGGGAACAGATTCATCTCGCCTGGAATTCATATCAGGTTGTACCGATGGATAATTGTACGGTGGCAACTCGGACTCGCGTGCGTATTCAGGAACCTTTGACCGGTTTGTTTGTGGTTCGGTCTCGGAATGTGCATATTATCGATCCCATAATCGAACGCCTGTATGCTCAGTTTGACGATGGGCGGCGCTTGCCTTGGCAAACCGATGGTATTGGCATCGGGAGTGGCCCCGTGGATTTCATCGGGCAGCCGGTAACTTCCGATATCATGATCCAGCGCGCCAGCATCTCTCGGGTCTGGGAGGGTATCGACATTGCAGGTGAGCCTGTGACTTCGGTGAGCATCGAAGCTGCCAGCATTGACGAGCTCCACGCGTTTGGCATCAAGGTGGCCAACGGGGCCGCGGACGTGAGGATTCGACAGGCGCGGGTTGCCAATAGCGGTCTGGCTGGATTTGTCGTCAGCGGAAAGAACACGCGAACTAGCCCACATCCAGCCACGCATCAGGTTGATATTCAGGACAGTCAGTCTGTCAACACTGGCTCCAACGGTTACTGGAAAGGTCAGATTTCGTGTGATGCGAGGGAGTGTGAGCGGTCCTATCGGGGTGCGGATCACCCGATCGCAGGCCCTTGATGAGCAGAAAATTGCCACCATGCAATTCGGTTTTCATTCCGAATGCCGCGATGCCATGACGCTGGATGATGTTGTAGCTCGAGGTTACGTTACGGCACTCAGTCATATCGAATCCTTTGACTGTACTGCGAAGTCGATGCAATAAGTCAGTATGCAAAAGTGATTTTAATGCCTGCGTTTTTTCGCAAATACTGAGAGTCGAATACATGCGGACTTTGGAATCTAGTGATGAGCGCTCTCAAGCAGTTCTGCGAAGAGCTAGATGTAAATTTTATTGAACTACCATTCGAATCAATATCTGAACATGGATTTCTTAAGCCACAGTTTTACGGTGGAGATGCGACTCATGCAAATAGAAAATACGTAGAGGTGGTAATAAAGAATCTTATGCAAGAACAAAATCCCTGTAAATAAAAATATATTGGATTAGTTGTTAATTGACCAAACCCTAAGTGCCGTCTACTTCACATGGAATAAATATGCCACTCCTACAATACTCATCCTCAATTGCGAATAAAAATCTTAGATCAAACCGTGCCTGTCTTTGGCCGGATGGGAGAAAATCAAGCGAGCGCCTTGATGGCCTAGTTAAGGTTTCATTGAATCCAGGTTTTAATTTTTCAAAGTCAGACAAGATTTTTACTATTGGCTCTTGTTTTGCGCGTGAAATAGAGAAATATGTTAGCGAGTTGGGCTTTGATGTGCCTGCTCTGAATATAAATATTCCGGCCGAAGAGCGAGTATCGAAGACCGCCAATGACATCTTAAATAAATATAGCGTTCATTCCATGGAAAATGAATTGCAATGGGCGTTTCATGGGAACGATATTCCCCCCTGTGATTTTTATCTCAATGCGGGCAACGGTCTTTGGCACGACGCGCAGATGGTACCAAATTTGGTGCCAGCAAGTTTGGATCGAGTTATTGAGCGTCGCCAAATGGTTATGGATTTAATGCGCGATATCCCAAATTGCCGCATTGTTGTAATCACATTAGGTTTGGCTGAAGCGTGGTTTGATAAAAAAAGCCAAATTTATCTAAACGGAATTCCGCCAAAATTTGCCATTGACCAAGAGCCGGATAGATTTGTACTGAACATTATCACCTATGAGGAAATTCTTGAGTCTTTAGAAAGAATTCACAAAATCCTTTCGGAGCACGGGCATCCAGACTTCAAGATGCTAATAACTGTTTCACCTGTTCCGTTTAAGTCCACGTTTTCAGGGAAAGATGCGCTCATAGCAAATACTTACAGTAAAAGTGTTCAGCGAGCGGCGGCCGAATTTTTTACGTCGCAACATAATAATGTTGATTATTTTCCAAGTTATGAAATTGTGACACTTACAGAGCGAAAGTATGCTTATGAGCTTGACAATATACATGTAACATTCAATACCGTTGGTCATATTATGACGACTGTAATTAAGTATTACTGCCCGGATTTGATCCTTCCTGATGCAAAAAAACACGAAGCCACTGTTGCAAGAACACGCACGGAACCTGCTTCACAAAAGACATTAAATGCCAGAGGTAAGACGGCTCTTAGCTCTAAAGATTATCCTGCTGCAGTAAGTGCTTTTTCCGAGCTACTATTTAGATTTGTTGAAAAGATGGTGCCGGATGAGGAATTTGAAGCAAGGCTAAATCTAGGTGTGGCTATGCTTAGGGCAACACTTACCAAAGAGGGTGTGGCGCAATTAGTGCTTGCTAAAGAATTGGTTCCTGGTCATCCCCGAGCAACTTACAAATTGGGGCTGGGTTATGCTCGCGTGAAGATGCATGATAAAGCCTTGGAGATGTTCAAAGAGGCATGCCGCCTCAATCCGAATGAACGTGATTACCATTGGCGACTGGGTGTTCAGCTTATTCGAATGGGGCGAGTGTCTGAAGGTATCCCGTGTATTAAAGCTGCGCTTTCTATCGACCCCGAACACCAGGATTCTTTAGAAATACTCGCAAAGTATGATATTTAATAAAATGGCTAGCATCACCATGATTTCTAATCCGCATCTCTATAAAACTCTTACTGACAGGGCTTTCTGGAAACGTTCATTTGCTAAGCCTAGGCCTTGAGATGTTGATCCTGTTGTCACATTTGAACCTCGAATAACCCAGGAAACTAAGGTCGCTACCAGTCGTATCGAATCCTTTGACTGTACTGCGAAGTCGATGCAATAAGTCGGTATGGGAAAATGATTTTAATGCCGGCGTTTTTTCGAAAATACAGAGAGCCGAATACATGCGGACTTTTTGTAGTGGGGCGAGGCCATTTCAATGGCAATCCTTGTACTCTAAGTACTTGAAAGATTTTGGCTCTATGTGATTCATAGTGGGTATGCGATCCTATAGCAATGAACAGTGAAACCTTATTCAGCATGGCGTTAGGCCTGCAATCACCTTGGGAAGTCAGGGAAGTTACATTTGCCACTACCG
>JAQTYP010000096.1 GCA_028688235.1 Methylomonas sp. | reverse complement strand
CGCTTCGGCAATGGTCTGCGTCATGTCGTCGCCCGGCCGCTGCGATCCCCAGCGCCCCCAGGCAAACGGCGACGGTGAAGGCAACGGCTCGACAATCGGCACCGAAGGCGAATCCGGCGGGGTTTGCGGTGGCGACTCCTGCAGGCGTTCGGATACTTCGACGACCTTCATTTCCTCCACGGTGATACGGCCGGAGGCGGCGTCCGCCCTGCCCGGCGCCTCGTTGTCTCTGGATTTGGAGAGTATGGCAGGGTCCAGTGGCACGATTTTCTCTTTGGCGCGGCGACCGTTCAATTCGAGCATGACGCTGCCCATGGTTTCCGACAGATGCGTCGCACCGGCACAGGCCCCAAGCCCGTCGGCCATACAATGCTCCGTCAACGGAGCGATCGCTATGGCCCCTGAATACACGCCGGCCCACATTTTTTCGGCCTCGGCCCGCACCACGAAATCGGTGCCCAATACGCCTATCGCGGTAATGGGGGTATTGAGTCTAAAGCGTTCATGCGCCGCTTCGGTGGCCTTTCCGGAAATGCTGCGCACGACGCCGACTTGCAGTGACAAACGGATGGCGCTGTTTTTAGGTTGCTGCTGATCATAATGATAAAGTTCTATCAGCAAACGACTGTTGGGACGCAGGCTGAGCGTACCGTCGTCGATGAAGCGCAAGTGCACATGGCCGCCGGCCTGCGTCTGTATGGTCTCGCCGGCATAAACCCAATCGGAGCGCCCCAGACTGCGTTCCTTGCCGTCGGCAGCGATGGCTTGCGCCTGACCGATCACCAACGTGACTTGGCCGACGCCGGACGGCGCCTCGCCTTGCCCCGCAGTCACGGGGTTTAGCATGAACAGGCTTATGACGCCCAGCCAGTAAATCATAGCACGCAGGAGCCTGCGATAGGTTCGATCGGGTTTTGGGTCGATGTTCATGAGTCTTGCCCAGCCTTACGCTATATTAACGGCGCTATTGTCTTCGTTTCGCGGCCGGCCGCTTGTGTTCCTAATCACACCGGACACAATTTAGGCATCATGTTATCCTGTCATCGCGGCATGAGGGTATAGTTAAAAATCGAATTTCCGCTTGATTAGCACGGCCTAAGCCTACAAAATCACACTTTTATGGATGTCGCCAAGAATACAACACCCTCCCGCGGAGTCTATCGTAAAAGGTAGGTTGGGCTGAATACAGTGAAGCCCAACATTCTGATTTTGTTGGGCTTCGCTCCGCTCTGCCCAACCTACATTTTGACTTTTACGATACCCTCCCGTGGGCGATTAGGAATGAGACGTAGGATGCACTGAACAGCGTGAAGCGCATCGTTCGTGATTGATGCGCTCGTACCTCAGCACATCCTACACACCGTACTTTCGGAGTAAATTCAGCGTTATTGCATACACCCAAGCAAGCTTTTTGTTACACCTTCTTCCACGTCAGTTTCTCCTTCCGCCTTACTCCCGTATATCGTTGACCCATGCCGATCTCGCCGCTCATTCTCAAGCAGTTCGACTTATTCAAACAATTGCCTGAGGAAGCCATTTCTTTGCTCGGTGAACAGACCAAGCTGGCCGAGGCCCCCAGGCGCAAGGTGGTCATGGAAAAAAACCAGCGCGCTCATTCGCTGGGACTACTGCTGGACGGTCGCCTGCAAGGCATAGATCTGACGCTGGACGGCCGAGAAGCCGGCTTGTATTTCGTCGAGCCCTACGATTTTTTCGGCGAATTGTCGGTCATCGATCAATTGCCCGCCCCCGAATTCGTGATCGCATTGGCTCCTTCCCGTTTTCTGATGGTGCCGACCCCTGTCATGCATCAACTAATCAATACTTACCCGCAAGTGTCGACCATCATCAATACCCGACTAGCCCGTCGCTTGCGCGAGTCTTTGGCGCAACGCACGCTGTTGACCATGCCCACGCCGCTGCAACGGGTGTGCGCCCAACTGCTGCAACTCAGCAAGCAATCCAGCGCCGGCACCAGCGATATCGTTTTCGCCCCCACGCATCAGGAGATTGCGATCATGATCAACACCACCCGCGAAACCGTGACGCGCGTTTTTCAAAAGCTGCAAACCGATGGCGTGATCGTGCGCCAGGGCAATACCTTGCATATCCTGAAGATTCAGTATTTGAGCAAGGCGGCCAACGGCGAGCCCGCCGAATAATGTTCATGGGCTACCGACTTAGGGGTGATGCGTTTTTGAAAATACCGTTTTTGCGAGATGCTTTTGGATTGCAATTGTTGAGTTCTCTGCGTCTAAACAAGTTACCTACTTGGCGTCCCCCTTTGAAAAAGGGGGATTTATTTAAAAAATCTCCCCTAGCCCCTCTTTTTCAAAGAGGGGGAACTGACTTCCGTTGGTATTTTTATGCTTGCGGCATCCCTTAAGCCGAGACAGTCATAGGTTAAGCCGTTCGTGGTGAGCAAAGTCGAACCATGAATGGCTTAACCGTTCACCCTTCGACAAGCTCAGGGCGAACGGTCAAGCCTCCCTCTGTGTCCCGTTTTAAACGAGAAGCCATGTTCATGAAAGCATGGCAAGCGTCCCTCGAAGGCTTGCCGCCATTGCCAATTTTTACCTTAAATGCCACAATTGCCGTTTTATTTTTACCCCAGCACGATGATTCTTAGCCAATTGGCGTCTATACCCCTTTCCATCCTTCTGAACTTGTATCGGCATCGAGCGCTGATCTTGCAAATGGTCAAGCGCGAAGTGGTCGGTCGCTATCGCGGCTCCTTTCTGGGTTTGTTATGGTCTTTTGTCAATCCGGTGTTGATGCTGAGTATTTATACCTTTGTTTTCAGCATGGTTTTCAAGTCGCGCTGGGGGCAAGGCAACGAGGATAATTTCGAATTTGCCTTGGTGTTGTTCGCGGGACTGATAGTCTTCAATTTGTTCTCGGAATGCCTTTCGCGCGCACCTTCGCTAATACTGACCAACGTCAATTATGTGAAGAAAGTCATTTTTCCGCTGGAGATCCTGCCCGTGGTCACCTTGGGTTCTTCGCTGTTCCATGCCGGCGTCAATCTGGCGGTGCTGTTGATTTTTTTAGCCGCAACCGGCCATATTCCAGCCTGGACCTCACTGTTGTTACCCATCGTGATTGCGCCGCTAATGTTATTGATACTCGGTTTGTCGTGGCTGCTGGCATCGATTGGCGTATTCGTCCGTGACGTGGGGCAGTTCGTCGGCATGATATTGACCGTTCTGATGTTCCTGAGCCCTATTTTTTATCCTATCTCGGCTTTGCCCGAGGAAGTACAAGGTTATTTGTTCTTGAATCCCCTGGCCTTGCCGATAGAACAAGCCCGCGATGTGTTGATATGGGGCACAACCCCCGACTGGGGCGCCTTGGGCATTTATTTCGGTTTTACCTTAGTCACGGCGTGGGCCGGCCTGTTCTGGTTCGAAAAAACGCGCAAGGGGTTCGCCGATGTCCTCTGAAGCCGCCATCTGCGTCCGGGATTTAACCAAGTGTTATCACCTGTACGAAAAACCTGCCGATAGGCTCAAGCAATTTTTATCGCGCGGCAAACGCCAATATTTTCGCGAATTTTGGGCGCTGAGCGGCGTCAGCTTCGACGTGATGCCCGGCGAGGTTTTGGGCATAGTCGGCCGCAACGGCGCCGGCAAATCCACGTTGCTGCAACTATTGTGCGGCACGCTGAGCCCGACATCCGGCGACGTCCAGGTGCGCGGGCGCATAGCCGCCCTGCTGGAATTGGGCGCTGGATTCAACCCCGAATTCAGCGGCCGCGAAAACGTCTTCATGAGTGCAAGCATTCTCGGCTTATCCCGCACGGAAGTCGAGGCGCGTTACGATGAGATCGTCGACTTTTCCGGCATCCGCGATTTTATCGATCAACCGGTCAAAACCTATTCCAGCGGCATGTATGTGCGGCTGGCCTTTGCGGTTGCCACCACGGTAGACCCCGATATTTTGGTGATCGATGAGGCTTTGTCGGTGGGCGACGGCGCGTTTGCGCGAAAATCGTTCGACCGCATCATGCGTTTGAAGGACGAAGGCAAGACCATCCTGTTTTGCTCCCATTCCCTGTATCAAGTGGAAGCCTTGTGCGACCGGGTATTGTGGCTGAATAAAGGCGAGATACGCGCGCTTGGAGACCCCGGCCGGGTCAATGCCGCCTATACGGCCTTTCTGGATGCGGAAGAGAAAACCCAAGCCACTCCCGCTCCAATCGAAAGCCAGCCCGCGGCCCCGGCCTCCCAATCCCGTATTACCGGCGTGGAACTGCGCGTGGACGGCGAAACCGGCAAAGCGGCTTACAGCGGCCAAAGTACCGTGGCCGTGACCGTCGATTTTGTCCACGCCGAGGAACGCCCCCTGACGATAGCCGTCGCCATCTTCACTCAGGACGATCGCTGCATTACCAGCGTCAGCTCGGCCATAGACGACTTCGTCATCCAATGCGGCAAGGATGGCCGGGGCAGTGCCACTGTGTTATTCGAGGATATCGGCTTGCTGAAGGGCGTTTATTCGATTGCGGCATGGCTTTTGTGCGACAAGGCCTTGTTCATCCACGACCATGCGCAAAATGCCTGCACCCTGGAAGTTTTGCAGTCGGATCTGATTCAAGGCCTGGTCCGCTTCCCGCATTATTGGGCCAACGACGGAATTTGCCAGACAGGCGATGACGAAGAGCCTTCCGAATTTCGTGCCTCGTTTTGATTTTGCCGGCTTAGGCGACGCCCTTGTCGCGACGAGGGCGTCGCTCCTACCCTTATCGATTTCAGCATCAAACCTTATCATTTTCCGATGGAAAACAAGCTCATCCCGTTTCAAGCCAGTCAATACCTAGAGGCCAACGCCGTCTTGATTCTCGCCCCGCATCCCGACGACGAGGTTTTCGGTTGCGGCGGTGCGATCATGCGCCATCTCGAACGGGGCCATTCCTTGCGAGTCGTCATCGTTTCGGATGGCGCTTATGGCCTCGAAGGCGATGAACGCGATCGATATACGCGGCTGCGGCAGCAGGAAAGCCTAGAAGCCGCCCAATCATTGGGCTATAGGGCACCGATTTTCTGGGATTTTCACGACCGGGAAGTCGTTTATGGCGAAAAACTGGTTCTGACTATTCTCGCCGCTATCGAAGATGCCGACCTGATCTATGCGCCGTCCGTGTTCGAGATGCACCCCGATCACCGCGCGATTGGCATGGCTGCGGTGGAAGCCGTAAGACGCCTAAAAAACAATGTGCGTCTGGCACTTTATGAAGTGGGCATTCCGCTTTCCCCCAATTTGTTACTGGACATCAGCGATCTTGCCGAACGCAAGATGGCCGCGATGCGCTGTTTCGTGTCTCAAAACGAAAAACAGCGCTACGATTTGGACATAGCGGCACTCAACCGCTACAGGACCTATACCTTGCCCGCCGAGATCACGGCGGCGGAAGCCTTTCTATTGCTATCCGCCGAAGAACTGGCTAACGATCCGTTAAGGCTTTACCAGTCCGAACATGAACGCCAAAAGGCCTTAGGCCTGGTTGCAGACTCCGGGGATGTTCCACTGGTATCGGTGATCATCCGCAGCACGGACAGACCCACGTTGAAGAGAGCTCTGGATTCCATCGCCCTGCAAACCTATCCGAATATCGAGGCCGTCGTCGTTAACGCAAAAGGCAATGCCCATTCCGGGCTTGCGCCATGGTGCGGACGCTTCCCGTTGCGCATCGTGGGCACGGGGGAAGCGCTCGAACGTAGCCGGGCGGCCAATTTGGGTTTGGAAAGCGCCACAGGGGATTACCTGATCTTTCTCGACGACGACGATACCTTCGATGCCGACCATATTTCCGGGCTGGTTCAGGCTGTCCGCGAACAACCGCACGCGATGGCAATTTACGCGGGAGTTCGCGCCATAGACGGCACTGGGCGCTTATTGGGTTTATTCAACTATCCCTATATCCGAAGCAGGCTGTTTCTCATAAATTTCATACCCATCCATGCGATGCTGTTTTCCCGGCGCCTGCTGGAAAACAACGCCGCGCATTTCGATGAAAACATGGCTGTTTACGAGGATTGGGATTTCTGGTTGCAGCTTGCACATCACACGTCTTTTCTGCATCTGGATCGAGTCAGCGCGACTTATCATGCCCAAGGCGATTCCGGCGTAGGACTGGACGCAGACCTCGAGATACAACGCCAAGGCCGCGAACAATTATTCGATAAATGGCGCTTGCGCTGGACGGGCAAGGAGTTCGAAGGCATTGCCCGGTATGCCGCCGATTACGAACAGAAACTGATGGAACGCGATAACCTGGCGAGCACGCTCCAGCGCGACTTGTCGGAAAAGAACCAGCATATCGACTACCTGGACCATGCCCTGGCCGAAAGAACCGATCACGTAGACAACCTGACTCGCGCCTTGTCGGAACAAAACGCACATATAACCTACCTCGATCATGCCCTGGCCGAAAGAGCCGAGCATGTAGACAACCTGACTCGCGCCTTATCCGAAAGCAGTCAGGTCGCCGAAAGCCTGAACCGCGCCCTGTCCGAAAGCAATCAGGTCGTCGAAGACCTGAAGCGCGCGCTGTCCGAAAAAAGCGGGCAGATCGATGAGCTCAACCGCGCACTGACGGAACAAAACCGCTTCATCACGGAGATCCATGCCAGTTCGAGCTGGCGTATTACGGCCCCCGCGCGCAAGCTGGCCTCGAAAGTCAAAAGTCTGAATCACGTCATTGATTTGCTGCCCGGCATTTTTCGAGTCGGCGGAGGAATACCCCAAAGCCTGACTAAAGCCTACCTGACATTTTTACGGGAAGGATGGGAGGGCGTAAAACAACGCATTCTATTCGTCGACGCTAAACGGCAAGAGCATTCCGGTTCGATTATCGAGCCGAACAGGAATTTGCCCGACCTCGACGGCAAAGATTATGCCGAGTGGATCCGCCGTTACGATACCTTGAACGACAAGGATCGAGCGAAGATTAAAACGAACATAGCCCAGTTCGATATCACCCCGGTCATTTCGGTGTTGATGCCGGTCTACAACCCACCCATTCCGGTTCTGGACGCCGCACTTCTATCCGTTCGCGGGCAGCTTTATCCCAACTGGGAGCTTTGTATCGCCGACGATGCTTCGACCGATCCGGCGGTTCGTGAAACACTGGAACGTCATTGCCGAGAAGACCGCCGAATCAAGGTGGTTTACCGGGAAAGCAACGGCCATATCTCGCGCGCCAGTAACTCTGCGTTAGAACTCGCCCAGGGCGAGTTCGTCGCCTTATTCGATCACGACGATTTGTTGCCGGAGCATGCGCTGTATTGGGTGGCCGATGCGATCAATCGACATCCGGACGCGGCATTGATTTTTTCGGACGAGGATAAAATCGACGAATCGAATAGGCGCTACGACCCTTATTTCAAATCCGAGCTGAATTATGAGTTGCTATTGGCCCAGAACATGGTTTCCCATCTTGGCGTTTATCGCACGAATGTCATACGCGAATTAAACGGATTTCGGGTAGGATTCGAAGGCGGGCAGGATTACGATTTGGCCCTGCGCGTGATAGAACAACTAAAACCGGAACAGATCGTTCATATTCCCCGTATTTTGTACCATTGGCGCGCAATCGCCGGCAGCACCGCCTTGGGCGCGGACGAAAAAGACTATGCTTTCGATGCCGGCCGAAAATCGGTAGCCGATCATTTACAGCGCCTTGGCATAGCCGCAGAGGTCATGCCGGCCCCCGAAATACCGATATTCAATCGGGTTCGCTTTTCTTGCCCTTCGCCACGGCCATTGGTCAGCATCATCATCCCCACCCGAGATCGTGCCGACCTTTTGGGCATGTGTCTGGATTCGCTGATACAGCGCACGACTTACCCGAACTACGAAGTCATCATCTTGGATAACGGCAGTGTCGAAGATGAAACACAGCGGCTCTTCGAGCGTCTGCCCAAGAACCGCTTTAAAATCCTGCGCGACGACTCTGCTTTTAATTATTCCTGCCTGAACAACAAGGGCGCGCAATTGGCCAGGGGCGAATTTCTCTGTTTGATGAACAACGACATCGAAATATTGACGCCGGATTGGCTGGAAGAAATGGTTTCTTTCGCCGCGCGCCCTGGCATAGGCTGCGTAGGGGCTCGTCTTTGGTATCCCGACGATAGTTTGCAACACGGTGGCATCATTCTGGGCGTGGGCGGGGTCGCGAATCATGCCCATTATCGGACCGAACGCGGGAACAGCGGCTATTTTGGACGGGCATCCTTGCATCAATCCTTTAGCGCCGTTACCGGTGCCTGCCTGTTGGTGAAACACGCGATTTTCGATGCGCTTGGCGGGCTGGACGAGCAACTGGCCGTGGCATTTAACGATGTCGATTTTTGCTTACGCGTAGTCGATGCCGGTTATCGAAACATCTGGACGCCTTACGCCGAAATGAAACACCACGAATCGGCATCGAGAGGAATCGAAGATACTCCTGAAAAACAGGCCCGATTTGTTAACGAGGTGACTTACATTCAGGCGCGCTGGAAAGAAAGACTCCTAGCTGACCCGGCCTATAGTCCGAATTTGACTTTGGAACGCGAAGACTTTTCCTATGCCTGGCCGCCAAGACTGCCTGCACTTTAGGATTTGGCCCTAATTAACTTCCCGAAATAACCGTCGCTCGCCAAGCCGTTCGTGCTGAGGATCGCGTCGGACATGGTTAGCTGGGTTTCGGTGTTGACCAGAGGCGTGTGCAGGCAGGCCGACAGGGCGAGGATGAACCGTTGCATTATCGGTCCGTCTCGCCTTCGGCCCAGGTCTTGCGGCCGTTGGTTAAAATAGGTGTCAAAATCGGTAGCAACCACAGCAGCATCCAAGCGTTAACTGGCTCCCCGCCTAATCCGTCGAACGCCCCGAATCCCCAGATCGCCCAGAGTATCGTCAGCAAAAACAGCAGGTACAGCCTCAGGTAAAGCCGCCAGTAGGGAGTTGTCTGATGGCGCCAAGGGGCGAAGCGGCGCGCCGCCCAGATGGCCGAAACGAAGATCAGTAAGCCGGTACCTCCTGCGGCGATCTTTCCTTGGGCCAGAAATACCAGTCCGACGATGGCGACCCACAAGAAACCGCCAATCCAGCCCCATGTCCAGCCAATCTTTTCACCTTTGCGCTCTACCATGATTCACTCCTATGTCACCGAAACAGCATGCTACACCGAAGGATGAAGGATGGGAAGTCGGCCTCGATGTGTCTTGCTGGAAGGAAACCTAACGCTCTCAATAACGCCTGCGTTCCAGGATAAACCCGATCAATGATTTGAAAATCGGAATGTCAAATAATGTACCGGCAATGAAAATCAGGCCTAAAACGAGCCAGAAAAGACCCAGGTTTATGGCTCCTTGTCCCTCAAACCGGCCATACTGGGTGTGTGAGGAGCGTTTTCTCTTGATGGAAAAATACCCGCTGCCGACCAATAGCACACCAAACAACAAAGCAAACCAATCGCTCACTTGCATCAGCTGACATCCTCCCCACGGATAAAACGGCTATTTAAACAATACCCAGTTTTTGGGACAGGGCTGCTTTTTGTTTTTCGAGACTCGAAAGCTTCCTCTTCAGGCTGCTGATTTCTTTGTTTACGGTCAGCAGTTCATGTTCAAGCGCCTGCTTTTTCACATAATCATCGCCATATGTCTCTTGGACCAATGCCTGAACCTCGGTTCTTAGCAGCTTGTAATAGGGGTTACCATGCGCGTAGTTGATCCGGTATTGCAATTTTCCTTCTTTAATCGATTGAATGATTTCTTGTC
>JAQTYP010000095.1 GCA_028688235.1 Methylomonas sp. | reverse complement strand
AACGGGCACAGGGCACCAATGCTTATTCGGTCTTTGCTGGAAAGGCTACATAGAATAAAATTTCAACAGCAGCCTTTCCATGTTTCTTGTTAACGCCATGCGCCCGAAGGGCGCTTACTTTGCTCAGCACGAACGGCTTGGCGAGCGACGGTTATTTCGGGAAGTTATTTAGGGCCAAATCCTTAGGAATATGCGCAAAATAACTTCTCGAAACAGCAAGCATTGTGGAGGTTCGGTGACTCGCTCGACAGGACGCCGTGAATACGTCCATGTAGGCTTGGCGGCCGCTATCCCTGCCGCCGACACCTGCCAATCGAGTCACTGAACCTCCTTTCCGATTTTGAAGAAGTTACTTCATGCTCCTTCCTTAGGATCAGAATGCGGAAGTTATTTTGGAAGGAATCCCTAACCCATCTTTAACACGCAAAATAAATACCCATTAAAAAACAATAACTTAAAAATCGTATGGCACTACATTTTGTAGTGCCATACGATTTTTAAGTTATTGATAATAAATGGAAATATTTTTACCTTGTTAAACTTGGGCTAACGAAATATCACTATTCAGCAACAGGTTCAGATAAGGCGATTTCAGAAAAAGATTTACCGCTGCATGAACGTTTAGCTAGCCTGATGCTTGATCGGCAATACGTCGACCTTATCCCAGACATTCTCGATGAAAGTCTTGTCCATTTCTGGCATGCCGTCCAACAGCCATTGCACCAGTATCTTCGCCACATTGGGATAAGTAACGTGTACCGCATGCGGGTTATGCAGCCAGTCCTCTATGCCGGCGGTATCGAGATCGAACATCGTCTGACCATAACCCAGTTGTTCCAGCGCGGCTGCGTTGGAGATTTGTTCCATTTGCGCATGCAAGGGTTTCGCCAGTATTTTCTTGCCCAACTGCAAGGACTCGCTGGCCAATTCGAAGCCGGCATTGCTGATGATGCCGGCGCAGTCGTATAAATCACGTTGAAACCCTTCGCGCGACAAAGGCTTGAATTGAATATGCGGATATTTGCAAACCGCAGGGTCCGGCGCATAAACGTGAAACTCGAAATTTTCGAACGGGCAAAGATGCCGGATGACGTCGCGTTGATCCTCGAACGGCAGGTAAATCACAATTTTGTTATGTTGTATCGTGTCCGGAAAGGTCGGAGTATCGATAATAGGCGGCAAAATCGGCTGACCGAAATGATGCCAATGCAAACCCACGCCCGTCTCGACCGGGGCGAAATACTTCATGACCTGTTTGGCCAAGGGATCCGCGCCTTTACGCGGTATGTCGTGTCCGAACGCATATTGATGGCCTATGCCTATGACCTTTCTTTTCTGGCGCTTGGCTGCCCAGGCGGTCACCGGCTCGAAGTCGCTGATCACCAGATCGTAAGGCTTTAGATCCAGACTATGAATATCGCGGACAAAACGTATCGGCTTGGCTTCCAGCGCCGTTTTCAAATAGGAAACCTGACCCTTGTGGGTGTTAAAGGTCAATCCCTCCCGGGTTTGATATCCGTTGAATATTTCCATATCGAAATATTTATCGCCCGGTCGGCCGGTAAACTGGAAGGCCACGTCGAAACCTGCCGCCCGGAGTTCGTGCGCCATGACCCGCGCCCTGGTGATATGGCCGTTGCCGGTGCCTTGTACACCGTAAAATATTTTCATCATAGTAGGAAATTGAGACTGAAACTGGCTATGGCGCCCCCCATCAGCATGCCCATCAGGGTATCGCCTGGAAAATGCACGCCCAATACCACGCGGGATAAAGCCACCGAAAGCGCCCAGAGATAGAGCGGTATAGACAAAGACGGAACAAAGTAAGCCAGCAGCGTCGCCACCATGAAGGCGGCCGAGGTATGGCCGGACGGAAAGCTGAATTGATCGGAAGGGGTGATAATGCTACGGAAATTCTTGATCGCCTGTTGTGGTCGATTGCGCTTGAAACCCTTCTTCATGATGAAATACAGCGGTCTTTCCAATGCAAAGGCCAACAACAGGGCTTGCAGCAGTTTGTCCGCCAAGCCTTGGTTCGAATACAGGCAAACGGCCAGCAGCACATATAGATAGCCGTCCCCGCTACGGGAAGCCCACCGGCAAAAACGTACCAGGCTTGCATGCATGCCGCTACTATTCAAGCTGATGAACATCCTGACATCGAATTGATGAATCGAATACATTAATTTCATGGCACTACCCTCACTTTCCGCAACGGATATTGATCGCTCTCGTCGACCATCAGCTTAAACACGCTTTATGACAACAATGTGAAGCTTGGTTTAAGATTGCATGACAAGACTATGCCGCCGCCGTGAGACAGGTGTGGCCTGCAAATGGGATACTCCACCGAATTGAAACAACGCCCTTTCGACATACATTGCCAAGACGCCAACATGAAAACCATTTTAATCACCGGCAGTAATTCCGCCGTCGGCATCGCCGTAGCCAAGGCATTGACTACTCAGCCGGTGCGGATGGCCCTGCATTATCATTCCAATCAAACCAAAGCCTTAGGCCTCGAAGCCTGGCTGGATGCCAGAGCCATACCGAACAAACTCTTCCGATACGATCTGACTCAAGCCGCGCAAGCCGAACAATTGATACAAAATACTTTAGAAACATTCGGTGCCATAGATGTGCTGATCAACGTAGTCGGCCCTTACGTCTATAAAGATATTTTGCAGGTCACCCCCAAAGACTGGCTGGACGATATCGATCTGAACCTGCACACGTGTTTTCACACCAGCCATTATGCACTGGATGCCTTACGCCAAAGCCGGGGCCATATCGTCAACTTCGCTTTTTCCGGAGTCGAAAATACCAAAGCCTGGCCCATGTCGGCTGGATATGGCGCGGCGAAAGCCGGCGTCGTCGCTCTAAGCAAAAGTCTGGCGGTCGCACTGGCCCCGCATCAGGTCAGGGTCAACGTGATTTGCCCCGGCCTGGTGGATGACGAGAACATAGCCTCCGAAGAACGCCAGCAGATGGCCAGCCAGATTCCCTGTGGCAGACCGATAAAGCCCGACGAAATCGGCAGCACCGTCGCCTGGTTGATATCGGATAGTCCTGAAACGATGACCGGCACACTGCTTAGCGTTTCCGGCGGCTGGGAATATTAGCAGGCTGCTTGCAATTTTGGGGGTGACCCCCGCAGGCATTTGATTTTCCAGGACGCTTCTGCTAAAAATGCGAATGACTTTCTACGTTTGCAGCACATTCACCCCACCTCCCCCATCGATGACCGGCATCGGGAAAGCTCATCGCCCTCCTCCGAAACATCGAAGACAGTCATAACGAATGATCGAAACCCCTACTAATCCGACCGGCGAGCGCCGGCCTAAAATACTGTTGGCCGCGGACATACCGCCCGAAGCCGATGCGTTACGCCGCACGTTGTTCGAGGCAGGATACGAGGTGAGTCTCGCAAACGACGGCCAAGAGGCCCTGCGCGTGGCGCACGCGGATCGTCCTGATTTGATCATATGCGGCGTCGACATGGCCGTAATGGACGGCTATCAGTTGAGTTTGTCTGTCAAACTCGACGACGTCCTATGGAATATACCGCTGATATTGCTGACCGCATTATCGGAACCCGAGGACATCATCAAGGCCATCAATTGCGGTGCCGACGCCTACATCACCCGACCTGTCACCGACGAAAAACTGTTGGACCGCATAGCGGCACTGCTCAGTGCTCCCGTTCGAATTCGGCGCAAGGAGGAAAGACGCCGTGAAATCGTCAATTACGAGGGGCAACGCCACACGCTGACCGGTGGAGGGCAGCAGCTCTTGAACCTTTTGTTGTCTTTGTATGAAAACACGCTGCAACAAAATCGCGAACTGGTCAACATTCAGTCCCAACTCAACATCTTGAACGAAAGTCTCGACCAGCAGGTACGCGACCGCACCATCGCCCTGGCCAGCGTCAACCGGGCATTGCAGACGCTGTCGGCCTGCAATCAGGCACTCGTGAGAGCCGGCAGCGAAGAAAACTTGCTACAGACCGCGGTACATTCCATCATCGAAAACGGCCACTATGAACTGGCCATCATTTGCTACGCCGAGGATAAACCCGAACAAACCGTCACGCCGGTTGCCTGGTTTAGCGCGCGACGCTCGGTCTCGATTCAGGAACTTTTGAGCAGCTTCGACAATAGCCGTGGCGATTCACAGGTCGCACAAAGCCTCCGAAGCGGCTTGCCACGGCTCTGCCACGACATTACAGCGAAAACGAGGCTGACGTCCTGGGAGCAATTCATGCTAACGCAAGGTTGCGCCGCCGGCATCGTCTTGCCCCTGGTCAAAGACGACCACATCCTCGGCACCCTGTGCATACTCTCCGCCGAACAAGGCGCGTTCGACCCCCAGGAAGTTCGGCTACTGACAGAACTCGCGGACGACATCAGCTACGGCATCGTCAACCTGCGGGCCAAATGTCATTTAAAACTCACCGAGCAGGCTTTACACCACAGCGAGGTGCAATACCGGTCGCTGTTCGACAATAGTCTGGATGCGATATTGCTGACCGGCCCGTCGGGCGCCATACTGGCGGCGAACCCCGAAGCCAAGCGTCTATTCGGTCTCGATGAAGCCGCGTTGCTCCAACAGGGTAGTCACGCCATCTTCGATCCGGCCGACTCGCGCCTGGCGGCGGCCATCGAAGAGCGGGATAGAACCGGCCTGTTCAGAGGAGAGCTGACCCTGATCGGCAGGAACAATAAGAAATTTCCCGCCGAAGTGCTGTCACAAGTATTCGAAGATCCCAGAGGCGATTCATTAACCAGCATGATCGTTAGGGATATTTCCGGACGCAAGGCCGCGGAAGAATCTGTTCGCAAGCTGTCTCTGGCGGTCGAGCAAAGCCCCGAAAGCGTAGTCATCACCGACCTTAACGGCAATATCGAGTACGTCAACCAGGCTTTTTTGGCGATAACCGGCTATGGCAAGGACGAAGTGTTAGGACAAAATCCGCGCATCTTGCGTAGCGAAAAGACCCCTTCCGCTACCTTTCAGTCCATGTGGACAACACTGAGCCTTGGACTGACCTGGAAGGGCGAGTTCGTCAACCGCCGTAAAGACGGCGTGGAGTTTCTGGAATCGGCCACCATTTCCCCCATCCATCAATCCGTCGGCCGGGTCAGCCATTATCTGGCGATAAAGGAAGACATTACCGAACGCCGCAAGATGGAAGAAAAACTCAAGGAAAGCGAGGCGCGTTACCGCCGTATCGCCGAAGGACTGACCGATTACCACTACACGGTCCGCATCGAAAACGGCATTCCGGTGGAAACCACGCTAAGTCCCGCCTGCGTCGCGGTAACGGGTTATACGATGGAAGAGTTTGCCGGCAATCCGCACTTGTGGATAGACATGGTCGTGCCCGAGTACCGCGAACGAGTCTTACAACATGTGAGCAAAATATTATCAGGACAGGATGTCGAACCTCTGGAGCATTGCATCGTTCGAAAAAACGGCGAAAAGCGCTGGATTTGCGACACGGCCATCTTGTTCAAGGATGCCTCGGGCAAGCTGCTGTCATACGACGGCGTCATCAAGGACATCACGGATAAAAAACGCCTGGATCAGGAACTCGAAAAATATCGCCATCATTTGGAGGAGCTGGTCGCCACCCGCACGACCGAGCTGGTCGAGGCCAAGCACGCGGCCGAAGTGGCTAATGCCGCCAAAAGCGCCTTCGTCGCCAACATGAGCCACGAAATACGCACGCCTTTGAATGCCATAGTCGGCATCACCCATTTGTTACGGCGCGGCAACCCTCACCCTGAACAACGGGAAAAGCTGGAAAAAATCGTCGACGCATCCCGCCATTTGCTGGCCGTCATCAACGACATCCTCGATCTATCCAAAATCGAGGCGGGAAAACTCGGCCTCAACATCGCAGACTTCGCCTTCGACCGCATGCTGGATAATGTCTTGTCGATGATAGGGCAAAATGTCCGCGAAAAACGCCTTAAGATCGTCGTAGACCGAGACTCGGTGCCGCCGATACTGGTAGGCGATGCGACCCGGCTATCCCAGGCCATGCTCAACTACCTGTCCAACGCCGTCAAATTTACCGATCATGGCGACATCAGCGTCAAACTAAGCCGACAGGAGGAAACCGCCGACGACTTGCTATTGCGTTTCGAGGTAACGGACACCGGCATCGGCATTCCGCCGGAAAGAATCCCGGCTCTATTTTCCGCATTCGAGCAGGTCGACGTCGGAAACTCGCGCCGCCATGGAGGCACCGGCCTCGGACTTGCAGTCACCAAGCATTTGGTACAGTTAATGGGTGGAAGCGTCGGAGTGCAAAGCCTTCCGGGTTCAGGCAGCACTTTTTGGTTCACGGCGCGTCTGGGGAAAAGTGGATTGGGCTTGAATGAACTCAGTGAATCGATAAGGGTGGCTGAAAAAAGCATGCAAGCGCTACCCGCCGGCGCACGCATACTGCTGGTCGAAGACAATAAAACCAATCAAGAAGTCGCCTTGGAATTGCTGCGTGAAGTCGGCTTGAACGTGGATGTCGCCAACAACGGCTTCGAGGCATTGTCCATGGCCTGGAACCATGTCTACGACCTGATCCTGATGGATATGCAAATGCCCGGCATGGACGGTTTGGAAGCGACCCGATCGATTAGGCGACAGCCAGGCTTCGAATCGTTGCCGATATTGGCGATGACGGCAAACGCCTTCGACGAGGATAAACAGCGTTGCTTCGACGCCGGCATGAACGATTTCATCGCCAAACCGGTCGATCCCGACATACTTTACCGTACGCTATTGCATTGGCTACCGATCCCCGGCTTGACACCCGCCACGCCCCGCGCCGCGGACGGCGAAATTCCGCCGGAATTGAGGACGTTTCCCGGCATAGATGTCGACTACGGCCTCAAATTGTTGAACGGCCACGTCGCCACCTACATGAATATACTGCAATGTTTTGTCGGCGATCACGCCGAAGATATGCTCGAACTGCGCGAACGATTGGCGACGGCGGACTGGGAAAAAGCCAGATTGATTGTGCACACCTTAAAAGGCAGCTCGGGAAATCTGGGCATCGTCGGCGTACAGGCCATGGCGGCTGAATTGGAAACCGCCATCAGGAACAAGGCCGTGGCAGCGGAAATTGAGCGCCAAATTGCAGAACTGGAAACCGCCTTACACCGTTTATCCACGATTTGCGCCCCCGCGAAATAGGAGATTATCGGCGATAGACCGACCGCTAACCGCCCGAAAATGGCGGCTTCTCGTTTAAAACGGGACAGCTTAACCGTTCGCCCTGAGCTTGTCGAAGGGTGAACGGTTAAGCCATTCATGGTTCGACTTTGCTCACCACGAACGGCTTAACCTCTGACTGTCCCGGCTTAAGTCGGTAGCCAAAATGGCTAAGGATATGGTTACAAATAACTTCCCTGTTTCGGATTACAAGGATTTTCCCGTTCGTCCTGAGCTTGTCGAAGGATGGACGGGAAAATCCGGGCCTCACCCGCGCCAAGCCGTTCATGCTTCGACAAGCTCAGCACGAACGGCTTGGCGAGCGACGGTTATTTCGGGAAGTTATTTAGGGCCAAATCCTAAGGCTCTTCGTTCTCGCGCGTTACGGACGTCGGCTCGATCGGCAATACGACACGGAAGGTCGTGCCCTGTCCCACTATACTGGCCACTTCTATCCGTCCGCCATGGGCTTTGGCGATGTTTTGCGAAATCGGCAGCCCCAGACCCGTGCCCTTACCGACGGGTTTGGTGGTAAAAAATGGTTCGAACAGGCGGTTAAGGTGTTCGGGCGCGACACCTTCGCCGGTATCGGAAATTTCGATATTGACTTCCCGGCCGGTTTGCCAGGTACGTATCGAGATCTCACCCTTGCCTTTAATGGCTTGAGCGGCATTGATCAACAGATTCATGAAAACCTGATTCAGCTGGGAAATTTGGCAATAAACCGGCGGCAAATCACCGTAGTCCTTGGTGACGGTACAGTGATACTTCAACTCGTTCCAGATGATGTTCAACGTGGAGTCCAGGCCTTGATGAATGTCGGCCATCTCCCATTTATTGTCGCCGACATGGGAGAAATCCTTCAGCGACGCGACGATATTGCGCACCCGAGACAAGCCATCCAAGGATTCATCGATCAGATCCGGAATATCCTTACACAGAAAATCGATATCCTTTTGTTGCCTGAGTTTCTGAATTTCCTGCCGCGCTTGCTCGACTTGCTTGGGATCGCCCGCAAGTTTCTGATAGGTATCCAACACCCCCAATAAGTCGCCGATATAAGTCTTCAAGGTATTCAAATTGGAATTGACGAAGCCGACGGGATTATTGATTTCGTGCGCGACACCCGCCGCCAGTTGCCCGATGGCCGCCAGTTTTTCCGATTGTAGAAGCTGCAATTGTACTTGCTGGTTTTCCTGCTGGCGGCGCTCCAGTTCGGCTTCTAAAAAGGCGTTTTGATCCTCCAGCCAGACGCGACTTCGCTGAAGCTCCAATTGTATGCGCACCCTGGCCAACAGGATAGAAAGATTACAGGGTTTGTAAATATAATCGACCGCCCCCAATTTCAGACCACGCTCTTCATCGGCATCGTCGCTCAATGCGGTCACGAATACCACCGGAATATCATGAGTGTCCGGATCGGCCTTCAACCTGGCGATCACCTGATAACCGTCCATGCCCGGCATCATGACATCCAGCAATATCAAGTCCGGCTTGTTGTTGCCTTTGGCCAATTGCAGGGCATGTTCGCCTGAGGTCGAAACCAGAACATCGAAATATTCGCTCAAAAACGCTCCGAACACTTTGATGTTGATCGGTTCGTCATCCACCAGCAATAAGGTAGCACTATCGGCGCGTTGTTTTTCCATTCGTCGACCTGTCTTGAGTTAATCATTGAATCACGAGTCCGATTAACGCACGCTAGCCGCTAACCAGTAAACTTCGTCGCAGTGGTTTGTCAGGCCAATGATGGAACGCGATCCGCCCCGAGTCAATAAATTACTGTGAAAGTGATCGTCGTCGCCCCCTCGGAAAACTTTGGCTCGACTGCGGAAAAACCGTGATAAAGTTAGCCCAACCGGCCCCTCATTATAGGCGCATACCCTTTCCATAATGGCGACACTCCGTATGGCAACCGATCTCCCTAAATCCCAAACCCAAAAAACCATATTGATCGTAGACGACTCGCCGGAAAATCTATCCATCCTCGGCGAACTGCTGCATCCTTATTACCGGGTATTGGCGGCTACGTCCGGTAAAAAAGCCCTCCAAATTGCCGCCCAGGTCCCGGTTCCCGATCTGATACTACTGGACGTCATGATGCCGGATCTCGACGGCTACCAGGTATTCGAGCGCCTGCATGTGAATCCGGCTACCCGCGATATTCCGGTGATCTTTGTTACGGCAATGGACAGCGCCGAAGACGAGTTACGCGGTCTGGATTACGGCGCTGTGGATTACATGGCCAAGCCCATAGTACCACCGATAGTGTTGGCTCGGGTTCGAACCCAGCTGGAACTCAAGCAAGCCCGCGACCTGCTAGCCCATCAGAACACCTGGCTGGAAGCCGAAATTCAAAATCGCATGGCCGAAAACCTGCTGATTCAAGAGGCCAGCATCCGGGCTTTGGCCCATCTGGCCGAGACCCGCGATCCGGAAACAGGTAACCACATTCTCAGAACCCAGGGTTACGTCCAGCAACTGGCAGTGAAACTCAAAAATCATCCGCGCTTTTCAGCCAAGTTGACGGACCACTATATCGACCTGTTGACGCGTTCAGCCCCGCTACACGACATCGGCAAGGTCGGCATTCCCGACTACATACTGCTGAAACC
>JAQTYP010000094.1 GCA_028688235.1 Methylomonas sp. | reverse complement strand
TCATGATGGCGCCCGTGCAGGAGATACTCGGCATTCAGCAGGCGTTTTACGCCGCTAAGGGCGCGTTGGCTAGGGTCAACCAGCTAGCCTTGTTACAGCGCGAGCCGGATTATCCGCATCTGGAAAACCCGTTTTTGGGGCCGAAATCGGTCAGTGTTGCGGTCGAAAATCTACATTTTCGCTATAAAGACGAGCCGGTATTGAACGGCATCAATCTCAAAATCGGCGCCGGAGAAAAGATTGCGCTGGTCTGGGCTAGCGGCGGCGGCAAGTCCACGCTTGCCCAAACCCTGGTTGGTCTCTATCCGCCCGATCAAGGCATGATTTATTTCGACGGCGTGCCGCTGACCAGAATCGGCCTGGATGTCGTGCGCGAACACGTCGCTACCGTTTTGCAGCATCCGGCCTTGTTAAACGACACGATACGGGAAAATCTGACCCTGGGGCGAGACATCGCCGACAGTGAATTATGGCATGCCTTGGAGCTCGCTCAATTGAAAACCACCGTGGCCGAACTCGAAAAAGGCCTGGATACCGTGGTAGGCCGTCAGGGCATGCGTTTGTCCGGCGGCCAACGTCAACGTATGGCAATTGCCCGCATGATAGTGAGTCGACCTTCGGTGGTGATATTGGATGAAGCCACTTCGGCGCTGGATAGCGAAACGGAATATAAATTACATCAAGCGTTGAACGAATTTTTAAGCGGCAGGACTACCATCATCATTGCCCACAGGCTCAGCGCGGTCAAACAGGCCGATCATGTCTATGTGTTCGAAGAAGGGCGGATATGCGAACAGGGTCGGCACGAAACATTGATACAGCAACAGGGCTTATACGCCAAATTGTACGGTGAATATCAATGACCCCGGAAAGCTATGATCTACATTGCCATTCCACCGCTTCTGACGGCGCTTTGTCACCGGCGGAATTGGTGGCGCGGGCCCATCTCCAAGGGGTGACCGTGCTGGCGTTGACCGACCACGACACGGTCTCGGGTTTGACCGAAGCGGCGCAAATAGCCGGCAAACTGGGACTGCGCTTGATTCCGGGTATCGAAATTTCGGCGACTTACGCCCATCAATGTCTGCATATCGTGGGTTTGAACATAGATCCCGAGCCCCCGGCCTTGTTGGCCGGACTTGGGGGGCAACATGCCGTTCGAGCCCAGCGTGCGCACAAGATCGCTGAAAAGCTGGAAAAAAAGGGCATTGCCGGTGCTTATGATGCCGTCAAAACAGCTGCGGGCGACGGCGAAATCACTCGCTCGCATTTTGCCGATTTTCTGGTGGCGCAAGGTGTGGTCAAGGATCAGCAGGATGCCTTCGATCGTTATCTAAGCAAAGGCAAGCCGGGATTCGTACCGACGCAATGGGCGCCGCTCGAGGACGCGATAGGCTGGATTCGGGCGGCCGGCGGTATCGCCGTTTTGGCCCATCCTTTACGCTACAATCTGAGTATCAAATGGCTGCGGCAGGCATTGGCGGCCTTTAAACTGGCCGGAGGGCAGGGCGTTGAAGTTGTTACGGGACGCGCCTCGCCCGATGACATCAGGCTTAGCCAGCAACTTGCACAGAAACATCAGTTATACGCCTCGGTCGGGTCTGATTTTCATAGCCCGGAAAATCAATGGGTCGAACTTGGGCGTCTGGCGGCATTGCCGGCCGATGCCACGCCGGTATGGGAGTTATTGGGGTAACGATGACCGAAATATTCCGCTATAACGAGGCGCGTTCCTGGCAGATGTGCATATTCCGGCTCAACCTTGCCATCGATTCCTGTGAGCAGATGATTCACAATGGCCGTGGCTTGACCAAAAACGCTTGCGGGCATTAACGGTGATTCATAACTACGGACTTCTCGTTTAAAACGGGACAAAGAGGGAGACTTAACCGTTCGTCCTGAGCAAAGTAAGCGCCCTTCGGGCGCATGGCGTTAACAAGAAACATGGAAAGGCTGCTGTTGAAATTTTATTCTATGTAGCCTTTCCAGCAAAGACCGAATAAGCATTGGTGCCCTGTGCCCGTTGTTTGAGTGTGGTTTGGTGACGTCGGCGACTTTGGTGAGCTTTTGCATCCCGCTTGAGAGAATGAGCAAGACGATGTCCCATTGCTGGCTATGAGATTTATTTTTTAAGCCTGATTTTGCTTTTCGAAATCGCGGTATCGCTAGTGCAAACGCTAGCGCCTAAAGCTCAGGGGCTTTTTGCCCCCGCAGGGGGCCGCCTGAAGGGCATTTAATTCAATGGAAAATCGCGCGGGCTTCAGGCCATAGAGGCCAAGCGAAGCGCGGAGGCTTTTGATTTTGACTTTTTTTTAGCCATTTGACCTTAACTGGCTTTGCCGCTGATATCTTCGAACGGTGTCCACAGCTTTACGCACAGAAACTGTGAATAACCCGCGCCACGTTTTAAGCTGTCTAATTTCGCATTTAAGCGCTTCTAGTTCCATGCATTGCCTTTAGCATTGCCGGCGTCCAGCGACGATTTTTATAGCGCAGAACGCCGCGACTGAATAGAAACCCGTTCCATCCTTCAATTCCGACGTTTTTCGAATCCCATAAAAGCAAAAAGCGCTCGGCCAAAGCCGGAGCGCCTTCTTTATCCCATTGCTTGATTATGTCGACGTCAACGCCCAGCACTTCAGTCGCGCGTTGTTCGTTCAATCCAACTTTATGCCATCGCGTATGGTAAAAGCTCGTTTTTGCTGGTCTGCCGCGTTTTGCCATTTTTTCGTCTCCATGTGCTCAAAGTCGCTCTAACGGCAATAATCGCGCCACAGAAAGAATTTGACATAATATACATTATGCGAAGTTATGAATCGGGGTCAGGATCAGATATTTGAGGCGTTGCAGGACCAGCCGCGGCAACATGGCGTAACGGTTGTTGTTGAGATTTTGCAGCCACCGCCGAAGACGACCCGGCATAGGGATCGAAATGACGAGTAACCATGTAGGCTTTGCATTGATCGTAACCCATGGGATATGGCGTGGCCTGCGGCGTGTAACAATGGCAACTGTTCGAAGATGATACGCAGCCGGCCAGCACCGGGACGGATTGCACTTTAAGGACACCATCATAAGCCGGCGCTGTTTCGGGTTTGCCAACGATGCGCGGATTAAAGTCCGGTTGCGCCGGTGCCGCAGGCGAAGCCGGAGCGATAGCGGGTGTGCCGCCCGCTGGGGCGGTCGTCTCACCCGCTATCGCTGGCGGTTCGGTGACGGAGGGTTGCAAGCGGCTTTTAATCCGGTACGCAACAAAACCACCCAGGACAACGGCAATCAAAATCGATGCTATAGCGACATACAACGACATCGGTTTTTTGCGGCTGATTTCGACATGAGCATCGGCCGATTTGTATAACGCGAAAATGTCAGCCGGAAGGTTGAACGCGCGTTCACGGGCTTTTGTTAAGTTGAGATCGTCGCTGACAGTGTCCCACTCGTAAGCCTTGCGCCCCGCCCATCCCGCAGTAACATGAACATGCTTACGCATTTGGCGCCGAACATCGGCATCAACTAGCTTGGGATGCTGGGTCATCAACCAGAACTCAACGCCGAAATGACGGTGAGTCTCAAGCATCGATACGGATTTAGGTCGATTTGATGAAACGTGGCGAGGTGACCATATTCTTTGCACTTCGTCTAATACGATCAAATCGCCAGGTTTTCCCCAATCATGCCAGTCTTCTGCCCATTTGATATCGGGATTGTTCTTGTCTACCTCTCGACACGCCAGACATTCTTCGGATTTGCAATAGACTTGAATGTGATCGAGGGAAAGTTCTCTAATACCGTGCTGGTAAATTCGGACATTCGGGTCTTGTTTGCGCCGTTCCACCAGCTCGGCAACGACTTGCGCAGTTTTGCCGGTTCCGGGTACGCCGGTTATAAATGTACTCATTGAAGTTGAAACCGTTTGAATGCGCCGAGGGCGGCGGATGTTACTAAGCCGCCGCAAATTATGCCCAATGCCTGACCACCACCGGCAAGGTTTAAAACGGCCATGACGGAAGGATCGAGCATTAAGTAATTTGACTGCACATCAGAGACGACGTTTGATGCAACCGCAGTAAGCGCGGCATAGCTCACTATGCCGAAACCCAGAGATATCATTACACGCGCTGTAAGACTACCGGCTATGCCAATAAGGAAATTTGATAATGTTGTCATGTTATGCCCTTCTTGCTGAGACGATCACCATACCGCCCGCAATCAGCCAAGCAACGGCAATAACAAGCGGTTTAATCTTTGTTGCGAAATCGCATTCCGGTTGCCACGATAACGAAAATGTACCGCGGCTTGTTTCAATCGTTTGAGGAGCTGGACAAGAACCAACAGGGGAAAACTCAGGCGTAATCATTATCGGCTGATTTTTTGTGGGGATAACTTCCTTAACAGGTATGTCGCCATATTTGGAGCAACCAATTGAGTCAGGATGTAATTCACATTCCGATTTCGTCGGCTCAGGCTCGGAGGGTGTCGTTGATTCCGTAGGCGCTTCATTAATCGTCGTCGTTGTAGTTACCGTCGTGTTAGTAACATTATCGGTAATGTTCGTCGTGATGTTTTCGACGACTTCTACATTAACCGTATCCGGGCCGGCCTTTGTGATTTCGTTGGTTTGTTGTTTCGTTGTCGTTTCTGTACTAGGGTTGCCGGTTGTCGGGTCATTGAATTGACGCTGTTCGGTTGTAGATTGCCCGGGGATCGATTTTGGCGAAAAGTCATCTATTGCTTGTGTAGCGCCATCGGGCTCAATATTCGAATCAAACAAAGCATCTAATGCCGGTTTAGTTTTTGACGGATCGGAAGAAAACGTATCGTTTATATCCTGCTCAAGCTGCTGACGGTTTGCCGGCTCATTAAATGCTGAGCCCAAACACATGCCAGTAGACGAGTCATAAGAAGACGGAGACGTACACGTACCATCAGTGTAATAACACATTTGGTCAGTGTAATCTAACGTGTAAGCGGGGTCGGTGCATTCCAGTTTTGTGCATTGTCGAGTAGTCGTGTTTAGGTCGCCGGTTGTGCCACATTGAGCATTTGTCAAAGTAATGTCATATGTGGCGGTCCACCAGGTTGCATCAGTTTGAGACACGACGCATTGAAATTGAGAAGAAGACTGAACAAAATATTTTGTCCATTTCCTGGCCGTATTCAATGCATCTTTTAATTTTGTACATGTACCACCGGCTGAGCCGTCACAATAAGCGCCAGAAATACAGTAATTGCCGGTCGGCGGGGACTGGGAGGGCATGGGTTGCAGGGGTGGATGAACAGGAGCTGAAACAGGAGCCGGTTGTTGCTTCATTAATTCGTCTGTGATTTGGTCATAAAGATATGGAAGCGCAAGCGTGGCAACAGCACCGACGGCGGTTTTACTAAGCAAAGCGTCGGCCAAAGATGCAGCAATAGCGGCACTAGGATAAGTTTTAGAAACCGGTATTTGAGCAGACGCGGAACCGATCGAAACCGGAAACTGACCACCAGCTTTCGCGCCACCGGATACAGGTACAGTCGAAAGTAATTCGCCGATTCCGGGTTTAGCAACAACACCGGACGGTGTGCGAACCAATACGGATTTGTTAGTTTTGAATATGATTGGAACAGCACTGACACACTGTGAAAGGACAGTAAGCAATATGAATATGGCGATATCGCGAATCATGCAAATAATATCCAGCCAGCGCCAACAATAGCGATAACAATGCAATGCAAATATAAATCAGGAGTCATAACGACCTTCTCAAAATTTTAAATGACCAAGCGGCAGCGAAAACGGCAACAACCGCCCAAGACACGGCGGCCACATCCTCAACAGACAACCCACTTTCGTTATGCAATGGCCCAGGAGATTGGCAGGAAATTAGAGAAAATGTGCCAGAAATATAATGGGGGACAAAATCATCAAATGAAGTAAGCGTATATGTAACTTGATCGCCAGAGAGAGTGGCGTTTAGACCGTGATTCGAAATCACATATTGAGATCGAAAAGCGGCAAACGCATCATCCGCGGTCGGATAACAATAACCTGAATATAATCTAGGCATAATTTGAAAAAAGGGGGTTATTAGACCCCCTTCCCTTTTTAAGTAACGGAAAAAACTTAAAAAATTACAGCGCTTTACGCAGCCACTTGAAAGCGACGATAGCAACCAGTACCACCAACACGGCGGCACCGATCGTACCGGCATCAGTACCGGCACCAGAAATAGCAGTCGTAACTGATTCAGGTACGGCCGCATTTGCGGCACCGATTGATGCGGCGACTAAAGCAGAGCCAGCGGCAAGTTTTTTGTTAATTGGCATAAAAACTCCAGTTTTGAATTGAAAAAACCACGCTTTTTTTGCGGTGTGCGTGGAGTGAATAACACCGGTTCGGGTCTGACGATCAGCGAATAACCGTCAATATCGAATTCAGGCCGTTGCATTAGTGCCTTTGGGAACTACAGGGCGAAGATGTTTAATGTTGATTTCCGACAGTTCGAGGGAGCCGAAACGGCCAATCTGAAACGCGTTGTCGGACAACAAATATTTTCCTTTGGCGATTGGGCCAATCTTATCGCGCTCTTCACGGTTCTGCGTGAATGAGTGACGGATTTTGAATTGCAACGGATAGCGGCTTTGGTCGGTGAACATCAAGGCCGGTTGTTCGAGGGTAAAGTAAACCGTTCCATCTTTGCGGCTGGTCAACTGGTCGGCTATAAGGTCTTCGGTTTCTATTTCAATGTGCATGGTTTTACCTCAACGGGTGCGGGTGCGATTAAGCCGCTTGTTTGACGAACGGCGGGAATTGTTCGCCGAAGTTGACTTCGACGTAACGAATAAATGGGATGACTTCACATTGGAGGCCATCACCTTTAAGGTTTTGAAGGACGGCTTTGGAAAGGCCAATTTCGTGGAGCATTTCGACAGCACGTTTAAAAGTGCCGTCGCCGGTAGTGCGTTTAGTCTCAATCCATCCTTCAGACTTCAAAGAACGGAAAACGCGATAAGCGCTATTAGCCTGACCATAAGTGATTTTTCCGGTTCGGGCGTTTACGGTAGGGAATTTGGCTTTTAATTGTTTCTCGATTTCTTCGTCTCTGATAATTCTCATTTGTTTACCCTCTAACGCTTTAAATAGGTCTTGTGTGGCTTGTTTCCAGTAATTATGCGCGTCGAATACCTTGGACAACGCGAATAGGTTGTTATCGATGCCGCGACGCTCGAACCAGCGGGTTTTCAAGCTGACTTCCCAGCGGACCATTCCTTTCGCCCAATCCAAAAGTTCATCGGTATAGTGTTCGGCGGCTTTGCTGCCCTGGCGCTTGAGTTTTGCAAGCTGGTTCATCACTTCCAGGAGCTTGACGTACACCTTGATTTTCTTGATACGGCTGTTGGACTTGCCAAAATAGGCGGTTCCAGAATAACCGGTACGAGCGCGGGTTTGACCGTTGCTGACGTTCTGCAAGGCGTTGACGAATTGCAAGGCTTCGTTTTCAGTTTTGCACCAAGAATGGTATGTGATGTCGACCTGTTCTACCGACCAACATTTTTGGTCGAGATATTCAATCAAGTGCGGATAAGTGTCGATCAACAGATGAATCATGGATTCGGCACACTGCCAGATATTGTCGGAGCCAAAAAGGTTATGACCTTGGGTAAGCTTGGCGGGACTGGCTTTAATCTCGATAAAGAAGTCCTGGACATCGGCGTCTTTTTTAAAGCTGTCGCGGAAGTCGAAAACCTTAAAGGCCATGGTTGACAAGCTGGACGGTATCGACTCCCAGCGGTGAGTTAATGCCACTTCTTCGCCATGAGCGTCCAAGGAAGATTCCAGCGGGATTTTAAAATCGGTCAAGCTGATGCAGGTCTTTAGCACTTCACGAATGACAGGCATACCGTGTTCAATGGTTTCAACCTCGAACACTTGACGGAATGGGCAACGAAGGACAAGCATATCGATCATGACTACATGAAAATCAGTTATCGATACCGGAGCGCGGACGCTGCTCACATTCGTCGCAATGGCACTCAATGCCGCGCTTTAAGCGTTCGTCATGCAGATACAACCGCAAAAACGGCAAGAAATAGCCGGTTACATGACCTACTACAAACGCAATGATTAAGCCGATAAAAATACCGGCAACGTAGGAACCCTCGGAAGCGATTTCAATGGCGGTTTGGCATTCGTTCATGGGTTGCTCTCCTGTCCCACTACTCCAGCGGACCGAACAGGAGAGCGGCCAACGTCCGCTAATTCAAAAACCTTATGCCAAGCAAGGCAACGGCGATCATAGCGAGCCTGGGACTTAAGCCACAAACGATGTAGGCGAAAACGCTTCGGATAAGGTAAAGATTCAGATTGCTCAGAAAAAACGATTTCAAAAATTTTATTAGATAAACGCCATGATTGAGTTCTAAGTTCGAAAATACGGTCTAGCTCTAATTGATCGAATTGGGTTTGGTTTGTATTCATTGGT
This sequence comes from Methylomonas sp., assembly GCA_028688235.1. Taxonomy (GTDB): domain Bacteria; phylum Pseudomonadota; class Gammaproteobacteria; order Methylococcales; family Methylomonadaceae; genus Methylomonas. The sequence goes on along the minus strand of JAQTYP010000094.1, from coordinate 1,380 downwards.
TGGCCTCAATGATTCTTAGAAATTAGATTTGAGGCATTTTTTACATTCTTAGAAATCAGATGTCAAGAACAAAGGCCAAAGAATGCAAAATATAAGAAAACAGAAAGCGAGAAAAAAGACATGCCAAGCAAACACATCGACGACAAAACATGGCGCAAAATTCAAGACTTAACAGTGAAAACAGTTATAGCAACCCAAAAGCCAATCAAAGAAACAGAGGTCTTAGCTTATGTAATAAAAAGAGGACTTGAAGAAATAAACGTCGAAGAACTAAAAACGCTAGCGAAAGATACAAGGTAAAAAATGGGGATATATGACCGAGATTGGTATAGAGAACACCAACGAAAAATAGCCGAACAAGAAAAAGAGCAAAGATTAAGAATTCGAATCAAAAGACCCCGGCTGCCCAAGAAAGAAAGCTTTCAAGGATTGATAGTTAGAGCATTCATAATGCTGGTAGGTTGTTGGGCAATAATCGAAGCAGGATTAAGGCTAAAACACTAACGGATTTAACTCAGTTGATTAACAAAATCGACCAATATTAGAAAAAAACCATAATATTGATAATTAAAGAATTTCCCGAAACTTTGGACCGAGAGTCCACTGGTTATAGTACGTGGACTCTCCAAAGCCTGAACGCCCTGCCCTGCCCGAACGGCAATAGCGAGCTGGGCCGTTTAAGTAATGAATGGGCGCGCTGAGGCGCGAATTTTTTCTTTTGACCGCAAAAAGCGGCGGTCAAAAAGATGCCCTTCAGGCGGACCCTGCCGGGAGCAAAAACTAAAGAGATATCGGCGAAAATCTGAAAATGAAAATGTAGTCAGCGTCAAGCCTTCCAGGCTTTACGGGATACGCCGCTATTTATCGAAACCTACCAATATGCAGGCCATCCCCCGATTTCCAATCGGGGAGGTTACGCCCGGCAAATGTTTGTCCTGTGTTGATGCATATGCGGCGGGCTATTTTGCCGGAACCCTTGCTGTCTTCGATATAAGTCATCAGCGGCTTTGTGGGGACCGGCTGATAGCCGGTTAAAGCGTGACACAGGTCGAATTCGTTTCGTTTATTAGTGAGTGGCGTAGTGGGACAGGTAACGACTATAGGCCCGCGTCCCGGCTTGCTATCGCTAGCCGGGCCTCCAAACCGTTTATGGATTACCGAGGGGCCGGAAACTTCGCATAATGGGCGCTATGCAAAAAAGCCCGCCTGGAACAACGATTATCCAGACGGGCTTTTCTACATAACACCAGGTCACATTATGCGAAGTTATGAATCGGGGTCAGGATCAGATATTTGAGGCGTTGCAGGACCAGCCGCGGCAACATGGCGTAACGGTTGTTGTTGAGATTTTGCAGCCACCGCCGAAGACGACCCGGCATA
>JAQTYP010000565.1 GCA_028688235.1 Methylomonas sp. | reverse complement strand
GATCGCATAACACCGCATCGGCACCCCAAGATTTATAATCTTTCTGATCGCTTCCAGCTTGCCGATTGATTATGACGAACGCATGATCTCGATCGATAAAATCCATCCAGTCAAGGGAACGCACGCCTTTGTTACGCAAAAATACAAACGCGATCGAACTTTGCTCTCCACAGTTACCACATCCAAATAGGCTTGCCCATTCTGCCTGAGAATTCAAAACATCTTCATTGGTGAATTGACCGGAAACCTGTTTGACGCGTTGCAAGGCTTTTCTGACTTGAACACGCATCTCGCCTTCGTTGAAAACGGAACCGGCACAGGCAAACTTCGCCCCCTTGCCCCACCATTCGCTAATCGGCCAATTTTTATTGGAAGCACCGATATCCATTTTCATATTGACATGGTCAATCGCCGCCTTGGCAAAAGCGATGTTTTCTGAAATCGTATTCATAATACCCTCTATATATTTGGTTCCGAGCGCAGAGAAGCAATAGCGCGTCTTAAAAGGCCCAGAGCGGCCGGTTGACGCAATTTAGAGCCATCATTTCTTGATCACGCACTCAATTAAATTGCCTATCCTGGGCTCGCCAAAGAAGCAGGCTTGCCCAGCTTATCCAGCAGATATTAAAGACTGTTGAATCAGAGCGAAGACTTTGCCTCACCTGGCATAGCGCGGCGCCTGATGGCGATTAAACCAAGCAGCCCCGATCCGAACAGCCAGACGCCCGCCGGCAACGGCACAGAAGAAACCACCGACAATCTGACGTAATCGGTCGTGCCGACGAAATCGGTCAGATAATCCAGATGCCAGCCCAGGCCATTGCCCAGCGCCGCATAAGTGATAAAGTCGAAGCCGCCGGCTATCGTTTCGGCAGTGAAGAGGTCAAAGGTATCGCCCAGTTTCGGGCTGAATAAACCGCCGCCCAGGTCATATGCCAAGATGTTCAACGCACCGTTCAATGACAAGTTCCCGGCCACGTCAAAGGCATCGTATTCGCTGCCGCGCTGCAATCCACCCAGTTCCAGGGTCGTCAGGCTGAATTCACCCAAGCTCATATTGCCGCCGAAGGTGACCAGAGCCGGACTGTTACCGGGATTGAAACCGCCTTCGAAAAAGGTCGTACCGGTGCCGGTATAGCGGCCCGCGCCGGAAACATTACCGAAGAATATCGCCTGGCTGCCGGCGCTGACCTTGATCTCGGAGCCGTTATGGATTACGTCGTCGTGAAAGGTCGCCGTCGAACCGGCTGAGACGACGATACGGCCGGTATTATTGACATCGCCGATGATCTCGCTGTCGCCGTTCAATGCAAGGCTGCCTTGGTTGGCGAGGCCGGTCGCCATGGTCGAACCGGTCGCCAACGTGCCATGGCCGGTAATCTGGCCGGAGGCTTTGTTGGTCAAGCCCTGGTTGAAGTCCATCGATCCGCCCAATAGGCTGATGCGGCTTTCATTGACGTTACCGCTCCCGGTGAACACCAAGTTGTCGCCAGCGTTGCCGCGGATTTCGCCGCCGATATTGTTCAGGCCGGCCTTGATCTGGCCGCTGCCGGTCACCAACCCAGTGTTGTTCAGCGTCCCGCCGCCCAACGATGCCAGATAGCCGTCCATCACGATACGTCCCTGGTTGTTGACGTTAGCGGCATTCAGCGAACCGTTGTTCAAAACCAGTACCGAGCCGGCGTCGATCCGGGCAGTGTTACTGACATTGACGTTCTGGCCAGTTTTCAGCTCGACCATGCCGCCCAGCAAGCCGCCGTTGCCTACGAGCAGATTGTCTTTGGTCAGGTTGAGGGTGCCCTTGTTGAAGATGAAACCGCCGTTATTGACCAAGGACCCGGTCGTCAAGGTACCGCCTTCCAAGGCCAGGGTACCGGCTCCTCTCAAGACGGTCGTACCGGCCACATTGATGGCGCCCAGTTCGGAAAGTGCAGTGCCTGGCGCGCTGCCCAGGGCATCCAGAACCAGATCGGTGGCGATGTTCAGCTTACCTGCGGTAAAGTTCAGAGCGCCTTCGCTGGTCATGCTTTTGGCGTTGATGGTGCCGCCTCTCATATTGACGCTGCCGGTATTCCAGACATTCAGCGCGCCGGCGACGTTGACGGTGCCGCCCGCGGTGACCGTAACTTCGCCCTGGCCGCCAGAGCCGAAATCGCCGCCGCCGACATGAAAATTGCCGCGGTTGTTCCACTGCGAATTGGCTCCGCCTATCGTCGCAGAGCCCGTGCTACCGGAATGGGCACCCAGGAACGTGTAACCGTTGGTGTTGACCATGCCGCCGGAAGCGATATTCAGCGTGCCGTTGACGGACAAGGCACCGCTGTCGTTCAGTTGCGAGCCGCTGCCGCTAACGGTGATGCTACCGGCAGAACCGATTGCTCCGTAACTGGCGTCGACTATCCCACCAGACTCAATGCGTAGAATACCGGTTCCCATGTTACCGACCCGCAGATCCTGATCGACCGCCCACAGAGCGCCGGGGCCGCTGACCACGACCTGTCCATG
>JAQTYP010000564.1 GCA_028688235.1 Methylomonas sp. | reverse complement strand
CCAACGCCGCTTTTCGGAAAGCCGCTATCTTGGCCACCGGCCAATATTCATTAGTGCCCAACGGGTGCCGCCTGCAAATCGTTCAACAGTAGGGCGGCCCGTCGCAAGTCTAGCGTGTCGAAGCCTTGGGTAAATTGGCGATAAATGTCCTGCAGAATTTGCCGGCCTTCGCTCGATCTTTCCTGGCCGGCGAGCAGCCGCGCCAGGCTGATGGCCGCGCGCAATGCCAGCGATTTTGCGCCTTGCTGTTCCGCGGTCGCCAGGGCTTCGCGGAATAAGGCCTCGGCCGCTACGTAATCCGCCTCGGTTTTGGCCAACAGCTGTTCTCCCTCCAGACGCAGCAGTTCGGCCTGAGAAAAGCCTTCGCCCTGTTGCTCCGCCGCCGCTATCCGGTTGGCCGTCAAGAGTGTCTCGGCCTCGTCGAATAAGCCCGCTTCCTGGCAGGCGGCGCAGCAATAAGAGAGCAGAAAGTGCTGCATCAACTTGCCGCCGCTTTCGCGAATCATGTTCAGACTGGTGCGTATCGCCGACAAGCCCCCGTCGTGATCGCCCCGTTGCAAATCCGCCCAACCCTTGATCAACAACGTCAGTTTGGTAATTTGCAGGAAACCGTTTATTTCCGCCAGCGCCAATATTTGTTCGCAAAGACTCGCTGTCTGTTCGACCTCGCCGCGCAGTTGCGTGCAAGTTGCCGCATTCCATAAGGCGAAGGCTAAGGAAAAAGCCTGGTTGAGTTGATGCGCCAATTCGACGCCCGCCTGCACCAGTTGCTTACTTTGATCGGGAAAGCCGAATAACCAGGCGATCTGCGTCCTCAGCGAATAGCCGGAGATCAAGGGATGTAAGGCGACCGGATGCAAGCGCCCGGCCGTACTGTCCAGGTTGAACAAGGCCTGGGCGCGTTGCAAGTGACTGTCGGCAACCCTCAAATCCCCTCGAAACAGGGCGCAACCGCCGATGCCGACCTCGGCGCAGACGCTTGCGGCAAGCTCTCCGCTGTCCGAACCCAGACGGCTCAAAGGTTGCCAGCAATGCTCGTGAGCCTCGCTCATTTTATTCTGCACCGATAGGAAGCATCCGAGGCTCCACAAAACCGCGATTTGCACGCCGGCATCGTGTCTTTGCGCGCCGAGCGCGATGCGCTGGTAAATCGAACTTAATTCGTCGGCGGCCAGTCCTTGCGTGGCTTGAATCGCGCCGAGCAGGGCCGCGTACAGGCGGACGGCCTGCTGTTCCGACTCCGGGCCGGCATCGGCTTGTTGAGCTTCCATCAGCGTCAAGGCCCGGCGCGCCAGCTGAATGACTTCGTGCGGCGCATGGCGGCGTATCGCCAGGTCGACCGCTCGTTGTAAGTAATTCAAGGCCTTGTCGGCGACGCCGCCGCGATCGAAGTGCAGCGCCAGCGCGGACAGCCTATCGTCGTGTCCGCGCGGGACATGGTTCTCCAGATAATAAGCGCAGCGCCGGTGCAACAGGGCCTTGGCGTGCGCCGGCAAACGCGCATAGACGTAGTCGTGGCAATAAGCGTGCGTAAATCCGTAATGACCGTTTTGATCGCGGCACAGAAAATTGCGGCCGCGGTGCAATGTTTCGCACAAGGTTTCGGCCGCCGTGTCGTCTTGATCGGTCAACGCGGCCAGCAAGGGTACGTCGACGACAGGCCCTGCCACCGCGGCGGCATTGAGTAAATTTTGCTGAGCGGACGGAAGCCGCTCGAACTGTTGTTCCAGCAGGGACTGCAGGCCTTCGGGTAGTGTTTCCAGTACTTCGACGCCGAAACGGTCGAGATTGTCGGCCAGTTGGGCGATAAAAAACGGCAAACCTTCGCTACGCCGATGGATCGCGGAGATCAGCGCCGGGTCGATGCCGGCGGCGCCGTAACGGCACCGCAGGTAGTCGGCGACGGCGGGTTCCGGCAACAGCGGCAAAGCGATTTCCCGTGCCAGTCCCTTGACTAGCAGATCGCGGCCGATTTGGGCCAAGGGTTGACCGCCGTGCAAGGTCTGCTCGGGGCGGTAGCTGGCGACGATCAGCCAGCGGGCCGGACGATTGCGGCGAGCCAGAAAAGCCAAGGCATCCAGCGTGGCCCAATCGCTCCAGTGAATATCCTCCAATACGATCGTCAACGGGGAGTCTTGCGACCACTGCTCCAGCAATTCGCCCAATTCGCGGAGCATGCGTGCCTGGGTGCCGGATTGGGCGTCGGTTGAGGAGGCGATAGTCCGGTCGGCGCAATCCAGCCAGGGCAGTTCCGCCAGCCAGTCCGGGGCGATTTTGGCCAAGGCGGCCAGCGCCTTTTGACCTTGGCGGCGGCAGAGTTCGTTCAATGCTTCCAGTAGCGGCAGATAGGGCTCGCTTTGTCCGAATTGTTCCACGCATCGGCCGCGGCCGGTGGCGGTTAGGTTTGTCATATGGCTGAGAAAATGCTCGAGCAGCGCGGTTTTGCCTATGCCGGCTTCGCCGCTGACGAAGAGCAACTGCGGGGCGCCCTCCAGGGCTTTTGCCTGAA
>JAQTYP010000563.1 GCA_028688235.1 Methylomonas sp. | reverse complement strand
CCTGAGCGCGCCGCAGGCTATCTTGTTGTTCCAAGGCTTGCTCGCGGGTATTTTTCAACTGCTGCCGCAGGCTCTCGGCTTCCAGCCGCGATTGCTCCACTTCCTTCCGCAATGCCGCGACTTCCTGACTGTCGGTTGCCGTTGCCGTAACGGCTTGAGCTTCGACGGCCGGCGTGAACTGCAAGCCGGCCTCATCCAGACCCGCCGATTTTCGATACCACCGCATCGCGGTTTCCTTGTTTTGCGGCACTCCCAGCCCCTTTTCGTATAAATGCCCAAGATTCAACTGAGCCTGAAAATTGCCTTGATTGGCAGCTTTTTCATACCATTGAGCCGCAGCCTGATAATCGGCCTGAGAGCCCAGACCTTTTTCGAAGATCTCTCCGACATAGAGCTGTGCCGCCGCATCGCCTTCCTGGGCCTTGGGTAGCCAGATTTTCAACGCACTGGCATAATTCGCCCGGTCATAGGCGACATATTCACCTCCGCGCACTTCGCAATCTGCGGCCGTGGTGCGTATGGGACGGCGTTGACTCAGATAGGTCATTTGCGTACCCAGCTTGCGTACCTGCCCAGGCAACAGACAGTCAACCACGAACAATTTGTTGGTATCTTGAATGGCAAATCCTTCCGTAGCGCGTGCCATTTCGCTTTGACTGACTTCCCTCGCGCAAGAAACCGAAAGCAGCGTAGAAATGACCAAAGCCAGTTTACGGGGCTGAAAAAGTATTACCGACATGACGAGGCCTTTTGGCAAGAATGGATGCGGTGAAAAATAGCACAAAATTTACCCTATAAACAAATGAGGCGCGGTGCCGGCGGCATCCCTAAGAATTCCGTCAAAAATATCTTGCCGATTTTATAGGGTTGAGTCTATGGTTTGAACGATAGGCTTCCAGAGTCATCCAGGCTCTCTATCTAAGTGTGGTCGTCATCAAGGCTGAGACTCCAGCGTCAGCTGATTATTCTCCAGTCTTAATTTCAGGTTTTGCGTTTGATGCGGTTTAATCGACGCAAGCGTTCGCCACCGGGCATTGTCGACTTGCCTGAACGCGGCAAAAAAACCCAAGGACGACGCTCTTTGCTCGGGATTGAGCGTGATTGATTTCGACTCACCGGGCTGCAATAAAAGTTGATGCTTGCGCACCAATGTCGCTGCCAAAACAGCCTCGTCGTTATCGAACAACGCAAAAAAATCCGCCGAATTGAAATTGCTCTGCTCGGTCAATTCATAAATTCTGAGCATCACCGGCGCGCCGTTGCCGTTGATATCGGCATTCAGATTACTTCCAGGTTCTATGCCTATGTTGACCACGGTCGGGGGGGGCGGAGGCGCCGGTGCCGGCGGTTCCGCGGCGCACCCAAGCAATATGCTGGTTAATAAGATCATTGAACTCACTATTTTCATCATCGACTACCGCTACTTGTGAAGAATAAAAGGGTTAGAAAAAACTCGACTATCTGAATCATCCTAAAAACTGCAGTTGGCCCACGAAAAGCGTGAAATAAATCAGTTTATCGCTACGATCGTCTCCGAATCGCAAAACGACGCCCCCTGGTTGCCACGCTGCATGAGGTGGTAGTCTGGGGAAATTGGCGGTGACTGTAGCCTTGAGAATCAAAAAAACGCTACATGGAAGCGCGATGACTATACTGCAATCCATTGCACTACCGGTAAAATGTAGACGAAGTTCTTGCGATTGCCATATCCAACACGTTTTTCAATCCTTTCGACTTGGCACTTGGAGGAAAATCCCATCGCATTTTGTAAACCCTAGCCCCGGGCTTTTCGTTAAAATTGCGGGCTCGACATCTAAATTTATGTGATGAATATGACTCCGTTTGCACGCGCATTGACAGCCTTTAAACAAGCCCAACTAGGCTACGAAGAATTATTGCAACTGACCAGAGGACTCTCTGCCCATTCGGATAGCGATATTGCGTCCGCCTTGACGTCACTGGAGTCCGAATACCGTTCAGGCGGCCTGCCGCAAGCCGTCTATATTGCCCTGCAACAAGAACTCAGCGATAAAACGGTAATCGCCGCCGCACAAAACGAACCCGACGATAAGACTATGATCGCAAGTCCCAAGGACGACGACGCCACAGTCGTCGCCGGGCAACCCGGCCAGCAATGCGATACGCCAACCCAGGTTCAACCCAGTGCCAGTCCGACGCAATACAACACCACGCTGAACACCGAATCCTTGCTGCAGGGCTTGGACGATAGCCATCCCTATAAAGAATTGACGGTAGGCAACACCCTGAAAAACCGCTTCGTGCTGCAGGAACTGATAGGTAAAGGCGGCATGGGCATGGTGTTCAAAGCCACCGATTTGCGCAAGATCGAAGCGGCTGACAAGGAACCCTTCGTGGCGTTAAAAGTTCTGAGCCAGGATTTCAAGGCCAATCCGATGGCTTTGGTCGCCTTGCAGCGAGAAACCAAGCGGGCGCAAACGCTCTCCCATCCCCATATCATCAATGTCTACGACTTCGACCGGGACGGTCAACA
>JAQTYP010000093.1 GCA_028688235.1 Methylomonas sp. | reverse complement strand
TATTTTGTGAAAAATACCGGTTAACCCTCAATGGCGAGTCCATCGACATCGATCACGATGCCGTGTATGACGAGGATCAGGATCGCTTCATCGTACCCAGTCGGGAGACATCCGGTTTGGTGGTTTTCCAAGCATCATCCTACTGCGACGAATGGGATACATTCATGGAATCCGCCAAGGAAGCCGATGAATGGGACTTTCATAACTTCGTGGTGGCCAACACGGCGGACAAGCCGGCGGATGCATTGCAACGACTGCTGCCGAAATTTGGCAGTTGTCCGGCGCTGTTTTCCAGGACCTTTCAAATTGTGCTTGGCAGTGATGGTGATGTCGTCACCGTTGCGGAAATGTAGTCGAAACCTTATTAAGCCAATGGCCGCGGCTGTGTTAGCGCGTGGATTTTGGTTAGTTTTCTGGCGAACGATCACGTAACAAGCAAGCATTCCAGAACACCTGACGCATTTATGGCGTCAGCTCAAGTGTCTTTAGTGAAAGCAGCTCTGTCGACAGTTAACGTCTACAAGCATCGCTAACGACGCTTTGAGCATTTTTGACAACCCTTCCGGAGAAAGTCACCCCCAGAAGGGGACGGCTTTCTCCAATTTTTAAGATTATAAGAGAAAGCCCATGTTATACATTATCGGCCAGACGATAACAGTCAACCGTCCAGTCCGCCCATTCCACTTGGTCAAGCAGATCATCCGCCATATCGATCATCAATTCCGGACATGGCAACGGCTGGCCTTGGGCAGTTGGCAGCATTAAAGTCCGCTGATCAAACTGGCTGGGCGCGATCACGTTAAGGCCGGTGCAGTCCTTTAGCCATTGGCTCAAGGATTCACGGTTGAAATGCCGTGGATGCAGATTTTGTTTTTTGGTCTTAGCCGAGTCCACTGTTTCGATCCACAAGCGAAAACCACCCATTTGCAGGAAATTCTGTTTTGGCTCCGGATGCCAGAATAAATGGAGGATGTTGGACATAGGTGTCAAATGTTCATTGAGAAAGTCATTTTCAATTGTGGCAGAGTGGAACGCCACCTATTGCAACCTGGGTGATCCTGGGGACTTAAATGAAGCGGAACAGAACACCGCCGGAATTCTTTTTGTTTGGGAGCCGAAGAGAGGTTGCTCGTTCAAAATCGGTAGCAGCCCAAAATAAGCGGCTGCTACCTTTTGAGGAGCTATATTTCTGTCTGCTCTGAAATCGCCTGCGCGTCGTCAACTTCGATGACGAGATTGATTGCATGCACTAACATAGCTTGTTAACAGCGGTCAAAACTCGCGTATAAATCGTGAGAATTATCAATAAAAACAGCATTTCTTGTATTTTTTTCCACTGCCACAAGGACAAGGATCGTTTCTGCCAACTGTTTTTTCAGATGTAACCGGTTGTGTGGGGTTAAGCATTTTTTCTAAATCCGAAATATCTTCCTGTTTATCTGGTTCTAAACCGATAATGTAATGCCAACCGTGCTTAGTGCATGTTTCCGCGACGTATATCCCTCTTTCTTCGGTTTGTACTCGAACAATTATGGGTCTCTTTTCTGTTCCTAATTTGGCCATTAGTCTTTCCTTTTGTGCTAAAAGTAGGCATGAAATACATCATCACCTGACTGATTACAACGGGTCAGATTTTGCCTTGTTGGGCTTTTTTCTCTTCCTCGGCCAAAAACACGTAGTCACTCAAGTTTTTCAGCTCTTTGGCCCGGTCGGCAATCAATCGCATCTTTTTTTCAGCGAAAATGAAGTCGTCGACTGGTTGACCGGCCTTTATTGCAGGATAAAGCTCAACTTCGGCTTTCCGGTGTGCAAGCCAAGCGTTTTGAGCGTTTTCCAGGGTTGGCCGTGTTTTATCGTCTAGCCGCTGCCTGAATTTCTCGTAAACCCGGTTAAGCTCGTCTTCCCATTTTTGGCTATATGTCTCGACGCAAGCCATCATGCCTGCATAATCCGGGGTCGGGGTCATGCAGGCTTCGTAGTCCAGGTCCAGTTGATGCGGCTCAGACGTTGCCGCTGCAAACGCTGGATAGGATAAAAATATGGTGGCCAAGGCAAGGTAGTTGATTGCTTTCATCTCAATGATCGCTGTATTTCGTGGTGCAAACCTGGTGGGCGTCACAGGTTACCGTTTTTTTGATTATCGTCGGCCGTTTGATTTCTGGCTTTGTAGCCGGTTGTTCAACGGCGATTGTGTTTGGTTGGATGGGCATTGGGGCTACTATCGGGGCGTGTACGATAGAGGGGCGTTCAATGTCGTCGGGTGAGGAACCATTGGCAACCAGTGTCATGGTATTACCGCTTTGAATGATGTTGAAATACTTCAAAGTATTCATGCCAATCAAGACTTCGTCGAGATGATCGTTGATGCTCGCACGCAAATTTTTAATGACAGCATTACCGATTTTCAAAGTTTCAACTCGTGTCTCTGGTTCAAAGACATCACCACCGGCGGTATTAGACCGATGGTGTCGACCAGGAACCAAGCCAGCTTGATTCGCCATGCGGATAGGTATAACGGTCATCGTGGCGCCGGTATCAATCATGAATGGCATGGGTACGTCATTGATCAACACGGTGCCTCGGAAATGACCTTGCCGGTCGGCTTTTATTAGGAGCCCTCCGGAAATAGGTTCAATGGTTTTCGGTTTCGCAGGCGCATCGGGTATTGAAATAGCGGGTTGAGCGGGCTGTTGAGCAGCTTTGTGCTTCAATAATCTATCGGCGCCATTCCAGAGTGCGAATAGCATCAATGCCGGCATCACCAAGTATCCAATATTCCCGGAACTCTTTTTAGGTTTTTGATAACGCTGCTTCTTATTGATAAGATTTTCAAAGTCGCTGGCTTTGGATTTGCCCGCTTCATTATGCTTTGCCCAATAATAGTCTCGATCCTGTATGCCCATTTCGTGCTCACGATTGCAACGCTTGCCATAATTTCGTGATTATCACATGAGAAGCGTCGTCAGGATGATAAGTACCGCACGCGGCTCGTAAATAGCTATCAAGCGGGTTTAGCCAGGCATTCCGGATCGCCAGACCAACGGTAAAGTGCAAGTCGCATAAATCCTCTTCCGCCATCGCGGCAATCGCCGCTTTGTCCTCTTTGCTCAACAGCAACAGCAGCCGATCAATGGCCTCTGGAATGGTAACTGGTGGTTTCGAGAGTTCGATTTTTAGCGCTGACCAACTTTTAGTCAATTTAATAATCCTTATTGCAATTACGATAGGTTAGAGTGGTTTTTCACCCAGTTGTAACAAAGTTATCCACAGTTTTTGGGGATAAATCCGAGTAGGACATGGACGGCGCCGGACTCGAACCGACTCATACAATCGCTTTCCCGCCTGCAACCAGACAACCGTAAGGATTCCTTCTTTGCTCGAACAGCATTATTGCCCCTTTTGAAAATCAGATATTGGTAGAACAAGGCCTTCGATTGTGGAACACCAGGCTTCTGGATATGCTGTATTCGAGAGTTGGGTGTAAATCACTTTTCGGCCAATTGAACTAACACGTCCCCGTTGTATGTTTCTAATGTTTGGATTTCAATCAATAAGAATCGCTGAATAATGTCGGCGTTCGTCTCCGCATGTGGACTCCAATCCGTGGCGACAAAAGAACCGCCACCCGCCAATGCCATCGGCAACAATAGTTGATCGGCAAGAAAATGCCCCGCTGTCGCTTCACTTGCCATATAGCGCAAGGCTTGCTTGATGACGCCATTGGCAACCACTTCCGCAGCAACGCCTTTCTCGCCAAAACCTGTAAACACTTCAGTCATGTGCTCATACTCTAACGTAATGAGCACGGCATTACCTGGGCCTTGGTGCCGGTCAACGCCACGCACCAATAATTGATCATCAGCCCAAGCCAACCGTTTTTTGACCATCGCCAATTCACGCTCGGCGATATGAGCCGGCAAACCGGCAAAAAAACTTTCCGCATAGGCGTTAATTCGCTCGCCTCGCTTTTTTAGGTGCAAAGGCTGCAATGGTTTACCGGCTGCAATCGTCATGGTTATTTCGCCACCGCCGGCTGGATAAAAGCCAAATCGGTTCAGTTGCAGCTCCACTTTAGCCCCCATTTTTTCCAGCAAGGGTACGAAGGCCCGTTGCAGAAAGTGAAACGGCGGGCTCATCGGGTTATGGGTGCCACCACTTAAAGTAACGTGGCTATCCGAATCGGTCATCAACAATGCAGGCAAAATTGTCTGCAACACCAATGTACAACTGCCGGCTGTGCCGATGCTGAAACGGTACTCCCCACCTTGAATTTTGCTTGGCGAAAAATGGAGCTCGGTCGAGCCCACCTGTGCGCCGTCGACCTGAGCGCCGGAAATTGCAGCCGCCGCTTGCACAGCCGTGAGATGCTGCCGCATCAAGCCAGGATTTTTCCGTTTAGCCCGAATATTTCTGATGCGCATGGGTTGCCCCGTGCACATCGATAACGTTAATGCGGTCCTTAAAATTTGACCGCCGCCCTCGCCTTGAGAGCCATCCAATTCAATCAACACGTTTTTCCAGTTATTGCAGTTTCAGGTAGACCCTAAACTGCTGTGATTAGCCTTTGACGCACACCACTTGTTTCAAGGTATGCACGATTTCCACGAGATCAGATTGCGCCCGCATGACCGCATCAATGTCTTTATATGCCATCGGAATCTCATCGATGACCTCGGCATCTTTCCGACATTCCACGCCTTGCGTCGCCTGAATCTGATCGTCCACCGTAAAGCGGCGCTTGGCTTCGTTTCTGGACATGACCCGACCTGCACCATGGCTACAGGAGCAGAAAGCCTCTGGCTCGCCTTTACCTCGCACGATATAAGATTTTGCCCCCATGGAGCCTGGGATGATTCCCATTTGCCCTGGCCATGCGGCTACCGCGCCTTTGCGAGTCACCAAGACATTCGTACCAAAGTGGTGTTCGCGCTGCACGTAGTTGTGGTGGCAGTTGACGGCTTCTTCATCGACCGTAAATGGCTTGGGCATCAACTTTTGAATCGCTGTGATCACATTCTGCATCATCAGTGCCCGATTTCTCTGTGCGAAATCTTGCGCCCAGCTCACGGCGCGCACATAGTCGATAAAATGATCAGTGCCTTCAGGGAAGTAGGCCAAGTCTTTGTCCGGCAAGTTGATGAAAAACCGCTGCATGTCTTTTTTCGCCAGTTCGATGAAGTGAGTGCCAATGGCATTTCCTACGCCACGAGAACCGGAATGCAGCATGAACCACACGCGGCTGACTTCATCCAGACAGACTTCGATGAAGTGGTTACCCGTTCCCAACGTTCCGAGGTGCTTATGGTTGTTAGTGTTCTTTAAGCGCGGATACTTGGTGGTCAAGCTTTCAAATTTCGGTAATAACTCGGCCCAGGCAGCATCAACGTGACTCGGCGGATTTTCCCACGATCCTTTATCACGCCCTTTGAAGGTCAATCCATGTGGTACGGCCTTTTCAATAGCCGAACGCCAACCCTGTAAATTATCCGGCAAATCGTCGGCGGTTAAACTGGTTCGAGCCGCGATCATACCGCAACCGATATCCACCCCCACAGCGGCCGGAATAATGGCGCCCAGCGTCGGAATCACGCTCCCAATCGTTGAGCCTTTACCCAGATGCACATCCGGCATCACCGCAACATGCTTATAAATGAAGGGCAGCTGGGCGATGTTTTGTAACTGAGCTTTGGCCGAGTCTTCGACAGGGACACCTCTGGTCCACATTTTGACAGGCTTGCCGTTGCCATTTTGCATTACTTCGAAATTTTCCATGGTCTTGCTTCCAAATTGAGTTAAGTCACGCGACAAGTGATCGTCAGGACATATCTGCTCTACCATCTGAGCTACTTGCCTTGGCAAGGCCGGATTCGAACCGGCGACACGATGTAGTCTTAACTGCATTCGCGTTTAACTAAAAAACCGCTGACAAGTTTGGGTGCGATGATTTATTTAGCTACCGGCCGTCTGGCCGACCTGGACTTGAACCAGGAACTACGGAAAGTTTCCGCCGCTTCTACCATGTAATCACACCCGCATTCAGCGTAAAAAATAGGGCGTGAAGCGCCGCGACAAGAATCGCTGTGATCTGGGTACGAGTTGCAATCGATGTAATCACAACAGCATTCGCGAGCGCTTCACAAAATCGTTATAAAACGGTGTCTTCTATGACATCCACCCAATGTGCTGGCGTTAATTCGTCCTTGGCAAACGCCGCGATAATCGAAAACACGGCATCCGAAAAACCGCCGATATTCAAGATATCCTGACGTTCCGCCGCTTGGGTTGTCCGATAAGGCTGGATATCCAGGCAAACCAATTTGGCCTTTGGATTTCGCTTTTTAAACAAGGCCCACTCTTGCATCATTGCCGTCGCCCCATGGCCTTTATCATCCACCCAGGATTGGTTATCCGACACGAATATCACCAGATCGGCATCCGTTTTAGTTCGGTTCAACCGACGTAACGGCGCACTGCAATTGGTTCCGCCACCGCCAATGGCCGCCAGTTTCTGCGCATTAGTCATCAGCGAATCACGCGAATTCAAGACCATATCCACGACATCGTTCTCAAATGCCAAAACCCGTGTTTGCGAATTTTTCCGCAGCAGTGCCGCCGCCATTAACGCCGCGACGTCAATGCAACGCACAGAACTGGTGGCAGAACCCCGTGCACCGGTCACAGACGAACTCATTGAACCCGACACATCAGGACAAACCACTACTTTGCCCGCCAACTCCGGTACGTTGGCCAACGAAATCTCCAGCGCGTCTTGCAAAGCATTGGCCAGTTCAGACGGCAATGCTTCCCCAGCGGCTTTGTAGGCCGACAGCAATTGGTACGGAATTACCCTGGCTTTGGCAATCGCCTCTGGATTACGCAACTTTGCGGCCAATACGCTGACCACCTGACTATCATCGAACACGCCATGCCGGGCAAAGGTATTCAAATTCATGCGCAGCATCTGCCAACTGGCATTCAGTGCGATTTGCGTCCATTGGGCAGTATCCCGTGGCAACGCCGTCAATAATTGAAACGGCACATCCGGTACTAGGCCGCTCGGATCGCGCTTATAAGCTTCAAAGGCTTTCGTCAATGGCGGCAGTTGCTCCCCGTCATAAGGCTTATCGATCACCCAAGCAAAGAATGCTTCCCGCCAACTCTCAGACGGTTTTGGATGGACCATTTTGATAATGTCGGCCAATGAAGGTTGGGTACCGATCGCAGCACTCAACAACTCCCGCTCCGACGCACTATTCAACCAGTGCTGGACCAATTTCTTCGGCCGCGTACCCAATGATTTCCGTCCCACGGCGCCGCTACGCAGAATCTGTACAACGTTGCGAAGCATCTTGCCGTTACCAATCACGCGCGGAAACACAGCAGGCAAATAGTCCTGGCCTCGTTGCGTCAAAACCGCCGTCAACAGTGCGGGCGTGTCTTTCATGAAACCTTTTTCGCGGCAATACACCGCAGTTTTAGCGATAAAACTAGGTTCAACGTTTTTGGCGGTATCCAGCAGGGTTTGCAGTTGCAGGCTGGCATCCGCGTAAAACGTCGAATTCAAACAGCCGGTAGCGGCATATTGCGCTAAAAGGTGGCGGTCATCGAAGGCATAAGCCGCCGCGTATTCTTCATTCAACTTGTCAGTATGCGGCAATAGTGCGCCTCGATTGCTTTGAAATATTTGCGTGTTGGCCATTTGACTTGTCCTCTCGTCATCAACATTCATTACTATCATTGCGAAAGCCGTGCCAAAACAAATGAAAGCCAAGGAGTAACTTATAACGCTATGTTTTTAGGTGATATTTGATCATTCTAATCATGATGGTCAGTCAACGATCATTACGTTGCTATAATCAATTTATATCCTGATTTATACACATTTAGATTTAAATATCATGAAGCGAAAAGTGGTCATTGGCTTTGTCGGCACACAGCTGGATAACGGCAAAGCGCCGTCAAGATGGGAAAAGTGGCGTCCTACCGTGTCGCTCGTGCAGCACGAAGAGCTGCTCATCCATCGCATGGTGTTAATCTACGATGACAAGCATCAAAAATTGGCGGCCCAACTGCAGGCTGACATCGCCGCCGTTTCGCCGGAAACCGAAGTATCACTGGTCGAAATCAATATCGGCAATCCTTGGGATTTTGGCGAGGTCTACGCGACGCTGTTTGATTTTGCCAAGCATTACCCGTTCGACACCGAAACCGAAGACTACTGGATACACATCACCACCGGCACCCATGTCGTGCAAATTTGCCTGTTCTTAATGGTAGAAGCACACTACATTCCAGGTTTGTTATTGCAAACTTCGCCGCCACGCAGGCAAACAGCGGGTTCTCCAGGCAGTTATGCTTTGATCGATCTGGATTTGAGTCAGTATGACGCTATTGCCCAACGCTTTGCCCGCGAACAATCCGATGCGATCGCGTTGCTTAAATCCGGCATCGCCACTCGTAATGCTTCGTTTAACCGAGTGATTGGTGAAATCGAACATGTCGCGGTGCGCTCCAAGGCGCCGATGCTATTGATGGGACCAACAGGCGCCGGCAAATCTTTTCTGGCAAAACGGGTCTATGAACTGAAAAAATCCCGCCACCAGATCATCGGTTCGTTTGTCGAGGTCAACTGTGCGACTTTACGCGGCGACGGCGCGGCATCGGCTCTATTCGGCCATGTTAAGGGCGCGTTTACCGGCGCCATGCAAGATCGGGGTGGGTTATTGAAAACCGCGCATCAAGGCTTATTGTTCCTGGATGAAATCGGTGAGTTGGGATCGGATGAGCAGGCGATGCTCCTGAAAGCCATCGAGGAAAAAACCTTTTATCCTGTTGGTGGCGATAAGCTGGTCAGCAGCGACTTTCAATTAATTGCCGGCACACACCGCGACTTGCGACAAGATGTTCAAGCGGGACGTTTTCGGGAAGACCTATTCGCCAGGATTAACCTGTGGACCTATGAACTTCCACCACTGGCGCGACGACCGGAAGACATCGAACCCAACATCGATTATTTACTCGGTCAGCAATCAGCAGAGTTGGGCCGCAAAATAAGCTTCAATAAAGAAGCAAGGCAAAAGTATTTGACGTTTGCTATGTCGCCAGCTGCGAAATGGCCAGGAAACTTTCGAGATCTTGGGGCATCGATATTGCGTCTAGCAACATTAGCCGAAGGTGGACGCATCGATAATGGTTTGGTGAATAAAGAAATCGAGCGATTGAAACGGCTGTGGGGACAACAGGATAACCTGGAACCCCATTCATTAAACGATCTGTTGCCCCAAAATCAACTCGATGAACTGGATTTGTTCGATCGCATGCAGTTGCAATCCGTCGTCGAAGTCTGTCGCGAATGCACCACTCTTTCTGAGGCCGGTCGACGGCTATTCGGTGTTTCCCGCACCCAACGAGGCAGCACCAACGATGCAGACCGACTGCGAAAATATCTAAGCCGTTTTAACTTAGGCTGGTCAAGCATAAAGCAAAACTCATGACTATGATTACCAGCAGCTTCTACGCCTATCTCTCTCGACTACGTCGGCTTACCTGGCCGGAAACAAACACTGAATTTGAAATGACTGACAAGCAACTACCGGATGACATTCAATCTATGAGGCAGCCGGAAGTTTTATTTTTATGGAATCTTTAGCGCCAAGCTGCGGGTTAATTCGATGATTTGATGAAACGTAGCGCTGAATAGTGGCTATCATTGTTTACAACCTACATTCCGCACCCCCATCATCCAGAATCCGCATATAACGCTACATAGTTTGACCCTAAAGCTTCCAGTAGCCTTTTGTGGTGTTCATTGCAGTTGAGGACCAGAGTCTGCATCGTGCCGAGAGTCAACACATGGATACCGGTAAAGAAGCGGAATACCCAGCGTGCGGTGGG
>JAQTYP010000562.1 GCA_028688235.1 Methylomonas sp. | reverse complement strand
CCCGACCAACGCGTCGCAAACCTTCTCGACCGCGGACGACAACCAAACTGCGGTAACCGTGCATGTATTGCAAGGCGAGCGGGAAGTGGCTTCCGGCAATAAATCGTTGGGTCGCTTCGATCTGCAAGATATTCCACCTGCGCCGCGCGGCATCCCGCAAATCGAAGTGTCGTTCGACATCGACGCCAACGGTATCTTGAACGTGTCGGCCAAGGACAAAGCCACCGGCAAAAAACAATCCATCGTGATTAAAGCCTCCAGCGGTTTGTCGGACGAAGAAGTCGAGCGTATGGTAAAAGACGCCGAGGCGCACGCCGACGAAGATCGCAAACTGAAAGAACTGGTTTCGGCGCGTAACTCGGCCGAAGGCATGATGCACGCGACCGAAAAATCGATGAAAGAGCTTGGCGATCAAGTTTCCGGCGAAGAGCGTTCCGCCATCGAAGCGGCGATTAAAGACCTGCAAGGCGTATTGAAAGGCGACGACAAGGATGCCATCGAAGCCAAAACCAACGCCCTGACCGAACTATCGGGTAAACTGGCCGAACGCGTGTACGCCCAAAAAGGCGGCGCCGAAGCCGGCGCGGCCGGAAGCCACGAGCACGCGGCCGGCGGTCAACAACAAGCCGAGCCGGATCACGACGTGGTCGACGCCGAGTTCGAGGAAGTCAAAGACGATAAGAAGTAAAGCATAGTAGGGCGGATGGCGAAAGCCGATCCGCCTTTTATATTTGCATGCGGCGGAACGTCTAACGGCTCCCTCTTATAGTTTTGATAAATAATTTGCAAAGGGAAAACATGACTGGAAAACCTTGGCTTACCACTCTCACTTTTCTAGGTTTTTATATCAATGCTGCAATTGACCATGGAAAGGGCTCGGAGATTTCATTTGAGGACATTTATCAAGGGTTAGAGAATGAAACACTATTTCAAGATTTGGAACGAAAACTTCCAAATTCTTTTGATTTCAGTCTTTTCCCAGCAGGAAGTGAAAAAGAAAAAGAGTTGATCGCCGCTCTTCAGCAGGCTGCTGGTGGTCTTGAAGGTCGTGAAGGCAGGAAAGTAGGGGTTGAAAATTCTGGGCTTAGTCTTCTGATGGCTTTCATTTTAGAGGCGATACAACAAGAAGCCATGTAGGGTACGCATCGCGTACCTTTTTATTTGTTGAACCTCGATTCCGTTTCACTACAGCGAAGCTACATTTGAAATCGGCTTGAAGTTTGTATTCATTCGGATACAATGCGTTATGAATTATCTGATCCAACAAACCGAATCTTTTGCCAAATGGCATGGCGGCTTGAAAGATTTGAAAGCGAAAATCGCGATTTCTCGCCGCATCGATCGCGCTCAAGCCGGTAATTTGGGTGATTGTAAACCGGTGGGCGAAGGTCTCTCGGAAATGCGTATCGATGTCGGAGCGGGTTATCGCGTTTATTTTACGTTGCGTGGCGCGATGTTGGTTATTTTGTTGGCCGGTGGTGATAAATCCACGCAACAGGCCGACATCAAGCGTGCAATCGCCTTGGTTAAGGAGCTTTGAATATGAGTCTTGATGTTGAGCAAGCCGGTAAAAACGCTGAAAAACTACTGCCGTTCGATATGGTGAGCTTGCTGGATAGCGACGAAGCGATTAGCGAATATTTGACTCAGGTGTTGGTTGACGGCGACAGCGACGAACTCATCCGAGCCTTGGGTTATATTGCCAAGGCTAAAGGTATGGCAATGGTTGCCAAGGATTCCGGCTTAGGAAGAGAAAGCTTGTACAAGGCTTTGGCGCCGGGCGCAAAACCGCGTTTCGATACGGTTCTGAAGGTGATGAGAGCGTTGGGCGTTAAGTTGCATGCCGAGCCCGTTTAGTTTCGTAGCGTACGTATCGCGTACCTTTTGTTTAAGAGGTGGAATATGCAAACTGCGGTTTCCGAGGTCAAAGAACTACTGAACAGATTGCCGGAAGAAAGTAGCTATGAAGATATCCAATACCATCTATATGTCATCGCTAAAATCCAGCAGGGATTAGTTCGGGCGGAATCTGAAGGCGTTGTCGCCCACGAGGAAGTCGAAAAACAATTTCAAGAATGGCTCAACGACTGACTTGGTCTCCCGAGGCTATCGAAGATTTAAATTCGATCAGAGACTATATAGCCAGGGATTCACTATTTTATGCAAGGTCAGTCGTGCGCAAGGTATTGGAGACGGCTAAACAAATTCCCGATGCAGCAGGTATAGGCAGAGTAGTTCCTGAAATTGGCGATGAAACTATCAGAGAACGGTTTGTGTATAGTTATCGGCTTGTTTATAAGCTTGATGAAAGACAAATTACCGTCGTTGCCGTGATTCATGGCAAACGATTGCTCGAAAATGTCTCTGAACGTTTTAACTGATCGAAAGATTTGGCTCTATGTGAAATACCGTGGGTAAGTAAACTGAAGCTTACCGCATAAGAAGTAAATCATATGGATGAAGTTGTCGATATTTCGATAGCCTCTGGCCCGGCGTTTAGAGAGCTGAACCTTG
>JAQTYP010000561.1 GCA_028688235.1 Methylomonas sp. | reverse complement strand
GGCTATTTTGCCAAAGGCACCGCCATTACCGAACCGGCGAAAGCCGCGGAATATCTGAAATTGCAATTGGCGCAGTACGAGCATGAAGTGTTTGTCTGCGTATTTTTAAACAGCCAACATCAAGTGTTAGCCCTGGATGAATTGTTCAGAGGCACGTTGGATGGCGCCAGTGTCTATCCGCGGGAAGTGATCAAAGCGGTATTACAGCACAATGCGGCCGCCATGATCGTGGCGCATAACCACCCATCGGGAATATCCGAACCCAGTCAGGCGGATCGAACGATTACCGACAAATTGAAACAAGTGTTGGGCTTGATCGATGTCAAATTGCTCGACCACTTCATCATTGGCGAATCGGTTTATTCCTTTGCCGAAAACGGCTTGTTGTAACCGGTTTTAAGCCAGTCACCGCTTGTATTTTCGTAACCGACCTGGGCATACAGTCCCAGTGGGGCGGTATCTCCCGGGTTTTACCGGAGAAATACCATGTTAGCTTCACGTTTTTCGACGGGTCAGAAGATCCGCTCCCATTTACCTTTGACCGATGAGCAATTACGCGTCGTGGTGCCTTCGATTTACGCCGATGATGTGCATGCCTCGCGGTCCGATCGCTATACCTACATTCCGACCAGCGTGGTGTTAAACGCGCTGAAGAAGGAAGGCTTCCAGCCATTCATGGCGATCCAGGCTCGCGTGCGTGACGATACCCGGCATGGTTTTGCCAAACACATGATTCGGATGCGCCACGCCAGTCAAATAGAAATGCAGGATGCCGTCAACGAAATCATCTTGTTGAATTCGCATGACGGCTCGAGTTCATATCAAATGCTGGCCGGCAGTTTTCGCTTCGTGTGCCAAAACGGCATGGTCTGCGGCGATCAATACAACGATATCAGAGTCCGCCACTGCGGCAATGTGGTGGACAACGTCATCGAGGGGGCTTATGAAGTGCTGGATAATTTTGAGCGCATTACGGCCTCCAAAGCCGACATGTCGGCCTTGCCATTATCTGACGCCGAGCAACTGGCCTTCGCCAAAGCGGCATTGCCGTTACGCTTTAGCGAAACGGATGCACAGCCGGCAGAGCAAACGGTGCTGCGGCGCAGACGCTCGGCCGATGATCGTAACGATCTATGGACGACCTTCAATGTGGTCCAGGAAAATTTGATCAAAGGCGGGCTTCCGCGCGTTAACCGCCAGGGTAGAGTCTCCAGAACTCGCCAGATTAACGGCATTGACGGCGACGTCCGTTTGAACCGGGCGCTTTGGACCTTGGCGGAAGCCATGAAAGCGCTGAAAGCCTAATTTCATCAACCCAGCCGGGGAACGCTGTTCTCCGGTTACGGCGAGCGGTTTTCCCGGTGATTTGATCATTGTGGAGAACAGCCATGCAACCATTCAACCCGGAAACAGCGAATCAACCCCGTCTTGATGCAGCACAACTCAGCACGGCATTAAGTCAATTCACCGGTACCGAACAATGGTATCGGCATTCTTTGAACAAACGAATGTTGTATACCGATGGCGTCCGGTATTTCGCCAAAAACGGCGGCGAACTAGGCGCCTATTGGCTGCTCGATAACACAGCGCTGGAAATTTGCCCGCTATTGGATCGCTCAAATCAGGCTTTCGGTGTGGTTTCGGTGATTGTAAACCTCGACCATAGCGCTGACATCATCGTGACGGACGGCAATGGAGTGCAGCTGTTAAGGCTCGATATTAACTTTACCGACCTGCAAAACGGCGAATGGCGTTTTTATCTGATCGAAGAGGGCGATCATCGCGTGATGTTATTGCCTAGCGAATATTAACGTCATTGTATGGAGTAAGCCTCTATGAACACATTGACAATCGAGCTCGAACTCACCGAACAAGAAGCCTTGGCCCTAGCTCAATTCGTTAAGCGCATTGGCTGGCAGGAAATTCGGATCAATGTCGTTGACGATGACGAAGCCTATTGCATGCGGGATGCCATTGCGCATGTTCAATCCGCTTTGTCCCGGCAAGGTTTTTCGCCCCGCTAATACAACGCCCCGCAAGGGGCTTTTTTGTTGCCGGAACTAATCGCTTAAACCGTAAGCATGATGAGTCGTCCGCAAGTTACCGATACAATCGGTCACTCCCTATTCGATTTATCGACAGTAAACCACAACCAACTCCCGCCAGTCGGTGCTATAGCGTTGGGACAAACGTTCTGTCTTGGGTTTCCAGCTTTGGTCGATGCGTGTGCTGGCAATAGCAATCCCTTTGGGAAATCGACGATTGATTTGGTCCAGGGTCTGCATGAGTTGCGGGCTTTCTTGAGTTTCTGCGCTGGCGAATAACTCGAATTGCTCCGGCGCCATTTGCGATCGAATCTGGTTCAGTTGCACGCCGCATTTTTGATAGCTGTAGCCAGGGCGGTAAATCGCTTTCAGCAACTGTTGCACGATGCCGGTGATCACGCGGCTGTCCTGGCTGAGATTTTGGAGCTTTTGACTGGCCGCGCGTTGGTATTGCGGTTCGTGTTCGGCAAACGGATT
>JAQTYP010000560.1 GCA_028688235.1 Methylomonas sp. | reverse complement strand
GGGGGACAGCATGTTGGCTTGAGAAAAGTTGATGCTCAACGCCGGTGCCAACATCAGATTGACGCCGCCGGCCACCGCCAGCCGGCATTCGCGTTGTTTGAGGCTTTGGCAAGCCAGATGCACGGCGGTCAGCGACGACGAGCAGGCGGTATCGACCGCCAGGCTCGGGCCGGTGAAACCCAGGGTGTAGGACAGACGGCCGGCGGCGGCGCTGAAGGCGTTGCCGGTACCGTAATAGGCATCGATCGCTTCGTCGCTATCGCCGCCGAACAGGCGCAAGCCATGGTCATAAGCGCCGATGCCGACGAATACGCCTGCCGCGCTGCCGAACAACTGCTCCGCCGATTGTCCGCCATGTTCCAAGGCCTCCCAAGCCACCTCCAATAACAAGCGTTGCTGCGGATCCAGCGATAAGGCTTCGCGCGGCGAAATACCGAAAAACTGCGGATCGAAATCGTAGACGCCTTGCAAATAACCGCCTAACGGGCTGGCGATTTTACCGGGCCGATTCGGCTCGACGGCATAATAGCGCTGGTGATCCCAATGATCGGCCGGCACCTCGTCCATCGCATCCTGTCCCGCCAACAAAGCCTGCCAATAACGTTCCGGGCTGTCGATGCCGCCGGGAAAGCGGCAGCCCAAACCGATCACGGCGATGGGCTCGGACTGGATAATGTCGCGTTGCTGCCCTAGTTGTTCGGCCAATAGCGCCAGTTTGACCGCCGAAAACTGCGCCATTCGTTGAGATAAGTTGTCTTCTGCCATGAAAATTTATGCTGGTTGAAGTTTCGGTGATGATCAGTCCGCCGGAATCGGCCGCAACGCTGTTAAATCGACGCCAGACGCCCAGCCTCGGGCCAATAATGCGTCATGTCCAAAGCGAGATCCTCGCGCTCGAACGCGGCCAATAACGACGGCTCGAAACGCTCGCGGTGATCCCCCAGGCGGAATTTGCACATCATCGCCCGCATCTCGTATTTTCTGAAACCGGCCATCAGCGCTTCCCTTTCGACGACGGTCAAATCCGGATGCCAGAAATCGATGATCAGCACGGTGCGCGGCTTGTCGCTACGGTTCCAGACCTCGTGTTCGAACGAGTCTTCGAATATAAACACCTCGCCGTTACGCCAGTGCAACAGCTCGTTCTTGACCCGCATCGTGCAGTCTTCCGGCACGTCCAAGCCCAAATGGGCCCGCAGTCTGAAGGCATCAATGCTGCAATGGGCAATCAAATGCGAACCGGCTGCCTGGCGGGAAAACAGGCAATCGCCCCAAGGGTATTCGAAACAATGGCCCTGCAGACTATTGACGATTTCGACGGTTTTCGGACAGTGCTTTTGAAAATCGAGGATGGGCGTGCCCATGTAATACATCGGAATCACCGACCACATATTCTCTTGCGCCAAGCCGCCCTGGTAGCCCAAAAAGTCGCAACCGGCCGGAATGTTCATGATCTCGTCGCGAATGACGCTAAACGCACTTTCGAGCTGCGCCGCCCACGGGTAATCGGCCTTGTCATGCACCGGCTTATAATTCAGCCCCGGAAAAATCGGCAATACATTGGGCTTTTGCATCTCGTTGACGACAGCCGGCAATTCGCCGGCCAACGTCCGCAGGAAAACCTTGACCCTGTCCAAGGACGCATCGCCGGCCATGATGGCATCCCAATAGCCACCTTGCCGCATGATATGAACGATATCTCTTTGCAGTTGTCCTTCGCGCGTCTCGCATTCATCAGGTACCATGCCAATCTCCTAGTTCATTAATTGTTGAGTGATTTCCTCGTCGGAACGGTTTTCCAACGCATCCAATAAATCGCCAAGCTCGAACAGCGCTTCTACGTTCGACGTTTGCTCTGCAAGCGGTGGCTCGTTCTTCTGGGCAATTTGCAGTTGCTCGGCCAGATGGTTTCCCAGCGTTTCCAGGGTCGGATAATCGAAAATCAACGTCGAACGCAGCTTGTTCCCGACAGCATGATCCAGACGATTTTTCAGTTCCACCGCCATCAGCGAATCCAAACCGAAATCGAACAAACGCTCTCTCGGTTCTACAGGCGTAGTCTTCGGCAAGGCCAGTACCTCGCACACCTGCTCGCGCAGCCAGTCGTTCAAGAAATCGCGCCGCTGCTCGGCGGGTTCGGCATGCAACTGGTCGATAAAGCTCAACGCCCGTGGTTTCGGTGCAGTTTGAGCCAGATTGCTCAAGAAAGCCGACGCATGCTGGGTAGCGTACTGGCGCCAATCGATTTTCATCAACGCCAATTGAACCGAATCGCCGTCCAAGGCCTGCAGCAAGGCCTGTAACGCGGCCTGCGGCTCGACAGGTTCTATCCCCTGTGCCAGCCAATGATTGCCGGCCTGCGCCGATAGCCGGGCCGCCATCCCCACCTGTCCCCAAGGCCCCCAGTTGATGCTCAAGGCCGGCAGGCCCTGCCGGTGACGATAGTGGGCCAAGGCGTCCTGGAAGGCGTTCGCCGCCGCGTAGTTGCCCTGCCCCGGCGCGCCCAGCAACGCCGTCGCCGAG
>JAQTYP010000092.1 GCA_028688235.1 Methylomonas sp. | reverse complement strand
GACTTCTTCCGGATCGTCCCATAACGACACCAATCCGAAATAAAGGTTTTCAGGGCTGTCGCAACGCATGACACCGGCGAGTTTATGCAGCTTATCGCCGGGATTGCCAAAGCGTAGCTTTTGGGGCAACAGCCGACCTATGTTGGACAGTCCTGCATTCCACTGTTCAGGCTTAACACTCGTCATCAAACCGGCAATAACTGAGCGCATGCCTAAGGGCGCGCGCTCCAACCTATGCCAAATAGTCTGCCCCAGATAATATCGATTATAACCGCCAAACAGCTCGTCACCGCCGTCGCCGGAAAGACTGACCGTCACCTGTTCACGGGCTAATTGGGCAACCAGCCAAGTCGGAATCTGCGACGAATCGGCAAAGGGTTCGTCGTAGATCTGTGGCAGCATCGGTATCACGGCCATCGCCTGTTCAGGAGAAACGTATAATTCCGTATGTTCCGTGCCCAGATGTCTGGCTACCTGATGGGCGTATTCGGCCTCGTTATAATCCCGCTCCCTGAATCCTATCGTAAAAGTCTTGACCGGCCTGTCGGAACACGCCTGCATCAAAGCTACCACGACCGAAGAGTCGACACCGCCGGAAAGAAATGCCCCAAGCGGTACGTCGGCCATCATCTGACCGCTGATAGACTGCATCAGCAAGCTTTCCAATTCGGCCTTGGCCTCGCTTTCGCTGCCGGCAAACAAATCTTTTTGGCCGGATTCTGCAACTGCGCGCGCCGACCAATAAGCGGTAAGCGTGCTGTGTGAATCGGCATCTATCTGCAGGTAGCATCCCGGCAATAACTTTTGAATGCCTTTATAGATCGAGAAAGGAGCCGGGATATAGTTGAATCGCAAATACAGCGTCAGCACGTCTCTATCGATTTCGCCGACAAATGCCGGATGCGCGCGTAAAGCCTTCAGTTCGGAACCGAACAGAAAGCTATTATTCTGGATACCATAATAAAGCGGCTTTTCACCTAGTCTATCCCTGGCTAGGGTCAGAACATGACTTTGCCTATCCCATAAAGCAAACGCAAACATACCGGCACTGGCTTTCAATGCAGCATCCAGCCCCCAAGCAACAATCGCCGCCAACAGGGTCTCGGTATCGGAATGCCCTCTCCAGTCGAAACCGAAATCCGATAATTGCTTGCGTAATTCCAGATGATTATAAATCTCGCCGTTGAAAGCGATGACATAGCGGCCGTCAGTTGAATGCATAGGCTGATGCCCGGCGACAGAAAGATCGAGGATGGCCAATCGCCTGTGACCCAGCGCAATGCCGGACTTATTGTCGCACCAAACATCGGCATCATCTGGCCCGCGGGAGGCAATGGCGCTGGCCATCTTCCTCACCAAATCGGCTGACTCTGAGGCCACACCGCCAAGAAATCCGGCTATACCGCACATTAATCCGTCAAATCCATAGTAGATCGTAACAAGTCCGCCAACTCGACTTCAGCCCTTTGTAATGAATACAGCGTCTCAGCACGACGGCGGCCAGCCTCACCCATACGCAGTCGCAAAGCCGGGTCATTGCTTAACCGCATCAGTGCACGGGTCCAGTCCTGATCTGAATCAGCCAAGAACCCGTCAATTCCGTCACGGACGATTTGTTTATTCGCACCCACCGGAGACGCCACCACGGGGATGCCGCAAGCCATATATTGAATCAGCTTATAACCGCACTTGCCGCGCTCGAAAGCTTCATCGAGCAGAGGCATAATACCGATATCGAACTGCTGAATCTGTGCAACCTCTTGTTCCTCCGTCCATGGCAATACCGTGATGGGTAAATCGACTAACTGCGCCGGATTAGCCCCAACCGCCAAGACACGAATTTTTTTATTAGCCAATAAAGTGCCAAACGCCAACCCTAGCAAGCGCAGATAACGAGCAGTTGCGGGTGACCCTATCCAGCCTATAGTTACGCTATCTTGATCCGCATGTTTCACTACCTGATAGCGCGACGTATCGACGACGGTCGGCAAAATCGCCACCCGCCTTGCATTTGCTTGGCGCGCACGCTCGGCCAGATAATCGTTCCCGGCAATAACCAGCTCGGCGCGGTGCATCACACACTCTATTTTTTTCCCCAACAGAAATCGCACGAAAACGGACGAATGCCTATCGTACTGATGGAATATGGCATCATCATAATCGACCACCAAACGAGTTTTTCTCGACAATAAGCCCAATTCTATCCAGGCCGGAAGCCATGGAAAACACTCTTTTTCCAGCCAAATCAAGTCATAATTTTTCGCCTGCAACAGCAACGACAAGCGTTTAAAGTATGCTTTTGCGATATCTAAAAACGACTTGCGTCTCCCTGCATATAAACGCGTCAAATAATCATCAGCCAATAATGGCTTAACAGTCACTTGCAAGCCCGCAGATTCCAAAAATGGCAAGTATTGGTAAAAACGCAAACGACTGCTCGCCCCTAATCGAGAGTAGCGACTTAATACAAGAACGCGCATATCCTTACGGGTTATCGGCAGATAATGTTAAAGCCGATCGAATGATGGCGGGCAGGTCTCCTAGCAGCATGCGGTAGGCTTGCAAGGTGTGTCTCGAATCGCGTGTTTCCCCAGCGACCATTGAAAATCCTAAGCGAGAAAAAGGCTCGACAAAAAGCGTCAGCATCAGAACAATCCATGCGGCAATAGGTGCAAAATGCTTAAACGCATAAAGCACGCGGCTACGCAACGAATAAAATAATCGCGCCGCCTTTACCTGTCTCGAGGTCCCTCCACCTGCATGAAAAGCCTGCACATCGGCCAAATAAATACTACCATACCCAAGCAGAGCGGCACGACGGGAAAAATCCAGATCTTCGAGATAAATAAAAAACCTTTGATCGAAGCCCTTTAATTGCTCGAACACCGAGTGTCTAACCAAAAAGAATGCCCCAATCACATGATCGACTCTTCGAGTATCAGAATGATCCCATTCGGCCATATGCAAGGAAAACCCACGAAACCAAGGTAACCTGTTCAGGCCCAAGGAATGAATAAAAAAAGTTAGCCATGTTGGAAATCGTGAACAACTCCTTGCGACAAATCCATGCTCATCGAGCAACTGAACTCCGCAAATACCAATAGACTGATTAGATTTTTCTTCCATGAAGGTTATAGCCTTAGGAAGTGAATTTTCGACTAATTTTGCATCCGGATTCAAAAACAATAAATAAGGCGTCTTGGCCAACGACGCGCCTTGATTACAAGCGGCGGCAAAACCCCGATTTTCATCATTAAGAATTAATTCCAAATTAAACGGTAATGCCGCCCCGCCTTCTACATGACTTAACGAGTCGTCGCTTGACGCATTATCCACAATCACGACGCTATCGACTAAATTGGCATGATGCTTACCAATGCTTTCGATCGTTTCCGCAAGCTGATATCCCGCATTCCAATTTACAACCACAACGGTAACGAGGCTCATGTTTGATCAGCGGCTGAACAGCAAAAAATATATTGACTCGTCAAAAATTCCGAAAACAACCCCAACGTCATAATATTAAGCTTACCTGAATTCAAGTTAGCCTCCAGACTGGTCCGCTTAAACTTTTCGACCTCTAAGCCAGCGCCCGAAATGAGTTCCAACATGCTGCTTTTAGTAAAAAAACGCAAATGGGTTTTATCGAGTATTCCTCGTTCCTGATAGTCGAATCGGCCTAATAGTAATGGCAAAACCATGGAAAAATGCCTGGCATTAGGCAAGGATATAATCACTTTGCCTCGATCCGCCAAGAAATCCCGCCTTAATTTCTCAAGAAACGACCATGGATCAACCAAATGTTCGAGAACATCGAGTAATAAAATGAGTTGAAATTTGCCCAAATCATAAGGAATACTCTGTTTTTCGACATCGATACAAACCACTTTGTCGACGATATTCTCCGCTTTTTTTGCAGCTGCGTCATTTAATTCAATCCCTACAGTTTCAGCGGAAACACCATTTTTTTTCAAAAAAGCCAAAGTTTCCCCGGAACCACAACCGATCTCCATTACCCGCTCGGCCCGATCCGGCAACATATCCAATATTACGGTTCTGGCAGTCGAAAAATAATCTTCTCTTTTTTCTTGATACATTATCTGTTTAAAACCAATTTATGCCCCATGATAATGAGACCAAAAGTATCTAATAAATTGCGCAACGACCAGGCAATTGCACAACCGACCACGCCGAATATAGGAATCAAATTAACCAATAAAATAAAATAAATAGGCATTTCAACAAGATGCAATATAGCCGTAGGCTTCGAATATCCCTTGGCGTGTAACAATGCAAAATACATGGAACCTACGGCGTTCAAGACAACCCCGACAGCCAAAATACGTCCGACCAACACCGACTCATCATTAACAGGTTGTTTTAGCCAAAGTTCTAATAAGTTTGGAAGTATAACAGCAATCAAACTCATGCCAAGCAACATAGCGACAACAACCCTGAATAGCCATATGCGGAATAACTCTTTTGCGGCTTGCGGATCGGTTGTCAACATTTTTGCGATCACAGGAAAAGCAACCGATGTCACGGCACCAACGCCGATAAGAGCCTGGACAGTAACTTCATAGGGAATAACATAGACAGTCACAGCTGTCGCCGAAATCAATGCCCCGATGAAAAATCGATCAGACTGAACCAATATCGGGCCGACAATACTAGTAATTGACACCCAGCCACCGAATCCTATCAGTTGCCTGGCGACTTTAGCAGAATATTGACCACGCACTCTTTTATCGAAGCCATATAGGCATTGATAAGCGCCTTTTCGATAAAACCATAATGCCAGACCTCTCGATAAAACCAAACTAGAAATCAGACATGAAACATCGTTAGAAAATATTGCAATTAAGAAGGGACCAAGAAAGTTGACTACACCAAGAACAACCCTAACTACACTTATACTCTTAAAATTTAGATAGGCTTCGTTCACACCTCGATAAGTAGCACTTATTGCTTGCAAAGGAAGCGCCAACGCAAGCAATAATATCGAGTTTTTTACCTCTCCTTCAGGCACTGTATATGTTGCAAAAATAGTATATGCACCCATAATATCGGCCAGGATAATTATAGCCATCGCTATCAAACTAACCCACAATGTCAGCGACACCCCTGTTGCCAATACAGCAGAAGCGTCTTCAAGTTTATCGGTGGCTCTCAGAATAGAAATTTTTTGAGTTACCGCCCTGCCGATACCCAAATCAAATAAGCTCGCATAGCCTATCGCGCCCCAAGCCAGTGCAAGCAAACCAAATCGCTCAGCACCAATCAAAATCAATAATTTCGGAATAACCAATACGGCAACAAGTAACGGAAATGCCAACCCGAAAAAATTCCACAAGACGTGACGCAACGACATCGAATTAAAAAATCAAACCACTGTTAAATAATTACAACTTATTTTTAAATTAAAAATGACGATATTTCACTTCACCCAAGAAAAGGATACTAATGCATATCTACCAATTTAATCGCACACAAGCATAAGACAGAAATGATACAAATCCGATCAAGACTTTACCTTACGACAGCATATTTCCCATGTCTACTGATTTGCATATTTCGTCAACCGTACCCAGCAAATTTGATCCCAAATCGTCGGCAAATTACCATAAAATAGTCCAAACCAACTATTTATCGTCTCATCCTCAAGACAGATAACACCTAATGCACTCAAAAATTAAGCTATTTCCTTATTTCCAACCCATCATCAGCGTTGCCAACGGCAAAATCATCGGCTATGAAGCACTTGCCCGCCAACGAGATAGCAATAACAACGTCGTCTCCGCAGGTTGGCTTTTTTCGTCTCGCGACCTGGATGTAGAACAACGTACCGAACTGGATCGCCAGGTGAGATTGCAAGCCTTGCAAAAATTTGCCGAACTCGATAGTAATACCTATCTGGCAATCAATATTTCGGCGGCCTGGATAGACAACCTCAAACAGCTAAATGCTCTGCCCACGCTGAATATGCTGGAAGAACTCAACATCGATCGCCAGCGCATTATCATAGAAATCACGGAAGACCATGTGGAATTGGCCAAACTCACCGAAATCGTCAGACGCTATCGCAAGCAAGGCTTGCGCGTCGCCCTGGATGATTTTGGCGCTGGCTATTCGCAATTGCAGCGCGTCATGGCAATCAAACCGGACATCATCAAAATCGATATGCGCTTGTTCAAAAAAGCCACTAAAGGCGGTATAGCCGGCGAAGTCGTCGAGATGATGACTCGCCTGGGCAAACGCACCGGTTGCCAGATTATTTGCGAAGGCGTCGAGACCGAAGAGGAGTTTTTGTTCGGTTTAAATTGCGGCGCCCAGTATATGCAAGGCCATTTATTTGCACCGGCATTGCCCGATTTCAAAGTGCCCCAACTGTATGATCAACATATCACCTCCTTACGCAACAAATTTCTAAAAAACACGGTTACCAGGATAAAAAACAAAGTCAACGCCATTGCCAACACTAAAGAGCTGATCTACCGTCTAGCCGAAAGATTGCAGGGTGATTTTAACCTCAACGAACTGGCTAGCTGGAATTTCGCCAAATGCGGCGTCATTCGCTTTTACCTGTGCGATAACGCCGGCTACCAATTGTCGCCAGACTTCAATTTTTCCGAGGACAAATGGTTCACCGACCCGCGCAAAATCGGCTTCAACTGGTCGTGGCGCCCCTATTTTTTTCAGCTTTTGGCCTTGGAACAAACCGGCGACCGTGATCGCATCATCACATCCGAACGTTACAGGGATTTCAGCACCGATTTACTCTGCAAAACCTTATCGTTACGACTGGACTCCGATCGCATATTATTAGTCGACATCACCGCTTCAGAATAAAAACCACCGACCTGCTTATGAATTACTGGCTCATGAAATCCGAACCCGACGCATTTAGCATAACCGACCTTGAACAGCGCCCAGGCCAGAGCGAACACTGGGACGGGGTCCGCAATTATCAGGCTAGAAACATGATGCGCGACGACATGAAAATCGGCGATCAGGTGTTTTTTTATCATTCCAATTGTGACGTGCCGGGCATAGTCGGTATCGCCGAAGTCGTCAAAGAAAGCTATCCGGACTTTACCGCTTTCGACCCGGATGACAAACATTTCGACCCTAAAAGCCGTCCGGACAAACCGACTTGGTTTATGGTCGATGTGCGGTTTGTCAGAAAACTCGAACGCACGATCAGCCTGCAAGAATTGAAGCAACGCCCGGAACTGGCCGACTTGGCCTTGGTACGGCGCGGCAACCGGCTGTCCATCATGCCGGTTTCCAAGGCTCACTGGGACATGATCTTGACTCTGGAATAACGTCGCAACGATTGCCAAGGTTAGCGGCTCGCCCCGCCCGCAAATAAACGATAAGCAGGATTATCGGTTTCCTGTTGGTAGGCCAATCCCAACGCATTCATGCACTGCTCGAAGGCCTCGCATTCTGCTTCCGCGATTTGTAATCCTATCAAGACCTTGCCGAATGCCGCGCCGTGATTGCGGTAATGAAACAGACTGATATTCCACTGACCGCCCAACGCGGTCAAGAATTTCAACAATGCTCCAGGCCTCTCCGGAAATTGCAGGCTATAAACTTTTTCGTTTAATTCGCAAGGCGCATGGCCGCCTACCATATGCCGAATGTGGTCCTTGGCCAGTTCATTGCCGGTCATGTCCGTCACCGCAAAGCCTTCCGTTATCAGATGCTCCACCCATTGTTCTCTATCGGATTCGACGCCGCTGCTGCTGATGCCGACGAATACCTGCGCCATTCGACTATCGAAGTAGCGATAATTGAACTCGGTGATGCTGCGCTTGCCGAGCATCTTGCAAAACTTCATGAAACTGCCCGGCACCTCAGGAATCGCGACCGCCAGTAAAATTTCCCTATGCTCGCCGACTTGGGTGCGTTCGGCCACGTAGCGCAAACGGTCGAAATTGATATTGGCACCGCTGTCGATCGCAATCAATGTCTGTTGAACGATGCCAAGCTGGTCTACATATTTCTTCATGCCGGCGACCGCCAAGGCCCCTGCCGGTTCGGCCACCGAACGCGTATCGTCGAAAATATCCTTGATCGCCGCGCAAATCTCGTCGGTACTGACCGTGATGACCTGATCGACGTACTGCTTCGCCAAACGAAACGGCTCGGCACCGACTTGCTTGACCGCCACGCCGTCGGCGAACAAGCCGACTTGTTCGAGCACCACCCGTTTACCCGCCATCAACGCCTGATTCAAACAATCGGCATCGTCCGGCTCGACCGCAATGACCTTGATCTCCGGTCGCACGAATTTGACGTACGCGGCGATGCCGGCCACCAGCCCGCCGCCGCCTACCGGCACGAAAATGGCATGAATGTCTGCATTGTGTTGACGCAGAATCTCCATCGCCACGGTGCCCTGGCCGGCGATGACTTCGGGGTCGTCGTAAGGATGGATAAAAGTCATGCCCTTCGTCGCCACCAGTTCCTGGGCGTGGGCATAAGCATCGTCGTAGGAGTCGCCGTGCAAAACGATTTTCGCCCCGCGCGCCTTGACCGATTTAACCTTAATCTCCGGCGTGGTTTTCGGCATCACGATCAAGGCTTTGATACCGAGTTTTTTGGCCGCCAGCGCCACGCCTTGCGCATGATTACCGGCCGAGGCGGCGATGACGCCGTTGGCGGTCTGTTCGGCGGAAAGGGATGCGATTTTGTTATAGGCTCCGCGTAATTTGAAGGAGAATACCGACTGCAAGTCTTCCCGCTTCAAATACACTCGGTTTTGCAACCTGTCTGACAGCATAGGCGCAAAATCCAAGGGCGTTTCTTCGGCAACTTCGTAAACTCTTGCCCGCAATATTTTTTCTATGGTCTGGTGCATTCCTGGTTCCGGCATAGTTCCCCTGCCTTGCCCCCGATAATCTAAAAACAGCTGAGAGATTGGCATTAATCGGTTATTATCACACACAATCACGGCTTCACCGTCGTGGCGCATTTCAAAGCCAATCTCCATCAGGAAGAAAAACAATGACTCAAGATGAATTAAAAAAACAAGTGGCGGCAGCGGCTCTGCAATACCTGAAAAACGTACCCATCATCGGCATGGGTACGGGTTCCACCGTCACCCACTTGATCAACCAACTGGCCGACTGCGACTTCAAGCATGAAATCGAAGCCGCCGTTTCCAGCTCGATCAAAACCACCGAACACCTGCAGTCTATCGGCATCAAGGTTCTGGAACTGAACCAAACCGGCGACCTGGACATTTATGTCGACGGCGCGGACGAAGTCACGCCGCATAAAAAAATGCTGAAAGGCGGCGGCGGCGCACTGACCAGGGAAAAAATCATCGCCGGCGCCAGCAGGAAGTTCGTCTGCATCGTCGACGAAAGCAAATGCGTCGACGTAATGGGCAAATTCCCGCTGCCGGTCGAAGTATTGCCGCTGTCGCGCAGCTTCGTCGCCAGACAATTGGTCAAACTGGGCGGTCAACCCGAACTGCGTATCAACAAAGAAACCGGCCAACCCTACATCACCGACAACGGCTGCGAGATTCTGGACGTACACAACATGAACATCCTGAATCCGGTCGAGATGGAACAAGCCATCAACAACATTCCGGGCGTCATCACCAATGGGTTGTTCGCGATGCGCGACGCCGACGTGGTATTGGTCGGAAAAGGCTCGGAAGTGATTTCTTACTAAATCCGCTTTTTGCTCCAAACAAAAAACCGCCCCTAAAGGCGGTTTTTTAGGTCTTAACCTTTACGGCTCATTCTGCGGGCGTGGCCGGCAGATCGACCGAATAGCGGGTTCCGTTAGAAATGCCTTCTACGCCAAAGTTGTTACTAAAACTTCCTACGAAGGACTTTTTATCCGGTGCAAACTGCAAATCGAAGAACGAGTCGATATGTACCACATTCGGAACCGGGTCGAAACTGATCGTAAGGTCTGCAGTGCAGTTGGC
>JAQTYP010000091.1 GCA_028688235.1 Methylomonas sp. | reverse complement strand
CTGCGCGATATGCCGGCCGGCGGCTTGAACGCCAATGTCTTGGATTTGAGCCGCTTTGTCGCTATGGTCTTGGCGGACGGCAAAACCAATGGCCGGCCAATATTGAAACCGGAAACCCTGCATGAAATGCTGCGCCAGCAAAACCAGGATATGGCGCTGGATGTGGGCACCAAAACCGGTTTGGGTTGGTTCTTGACCAGCAAGCCCGGTATTGGCGAGGTCGCGGCACACGGTGGCGCCACGCTATTTCACCGTAGCCTGCTGACGGTG
Organism: Methylomonas sp.; assembly: GCA_028688235.1. Classification (GTDB taxonomy): domain Bacteria; phylum Pseudomonadota; class Gammaproteobacteria; order Methylococcales; family Methylomonadaceae; genus Methylomonas. The sequence goes on along the minus strand of JAQTYP010000091.1, from coordinate 9,698 downwards.
CTGCCGGAACACAAACTGGGCGTGGTCGTGCTGGCGAATTCCCCACCCACCGGCGACTTGATCGACAAAGTCACAGATAAGGCTCTAAAACTGGCGGTTGCGATTAAAACCGGCCAGCCGCTGCCGGACGACGTCGAAACACCCGTGATCGAAACCCGCGGCTTAACCCCGCAACAACAGCAATTGGCGGCCGGGCAATATGCAACGGCGCTCGGCTATATCAAATTAACGGTGGATGGCGATACCCTGGCCACCGAACTAAACGGCAACAGCATGGATTTGGTCGGCAGGGACGACGGCAAATTCGGCATTCGCTACAAACTGTTGGGTTTAATTCCGCTACAACCCAAGCCACTGGGCGAAGTCGGTGTGTCTGTGCGTCATGTCGACGGACATGATCTGGCGCTGGCCCACTGGCAAGGCCAAACCTTTGTGTTGGGCGAGAAAATCCAACCCGTAGCTATCCCGGATTCCATGCGTAGCCGTCTGGGCGAATACGAGATTGTGAATCTTGCCGAAGGCGAGGCGATGGTTCCGGAAAAATGCGCGTTACGCGAGCGGGACGGTTTTTTGATGCTTGAGTATTCCATTCCCGCTTTCGACATGAATAATCTGAGTTTCCCGATCTCACCGGTATCGGAAAACGCCGCCGTCATTCTAGGGCTGGGGCGCGGCATGCAGGAAACCGTGCGGCTGGAGACGATCGATGGCCAAGATTTTGTGGCCTATTCCGGGTATTTGTTGCGGAAGAAATGAGTAAAACCTTTAGGATTAGCGGTCGCCAGTCAAAACGGGTTTTATGAGTGTTCCCAATTCTGCCATCATCCAGCAATAAGGTATTCCGATGAGCGAATTTATCGCCTATTTGCCCGAAGTGTTCGAACTGTTCGGCACCGTCAATATCCGCAAGATGTTCGGGGGTTATGGCGTCTACCACGATGGCTGGATGTTCGCGCTAGTGGCAGACGATACTCTGTATCTCAAGGCGGATGCCGAGAATGCCAGGTTTTTCGAGGAACAGGGGCTTGCGCCATTCGAATATCAGCGGGAAGGCAAGATGATGAAAATGTCCTATTACCAAGCGCCGGCCGAGTTTATGGAAGACCGCGAGCAGGCCGATCTGTGGGCACGGCGCTCGTACGATGCCGCGCGGCGGGCGCAATGTAACCGGCGTAAAGCCAAGGCGCCGACGGCCAAAAAAGTAAATTGAAGAAAGCTAAATGCTGATTCCAACAGGCTGCGGCACTCGGTAAACGAATGAAGACTTATATCGCATTGTTTAGAGGCATCAACGTCGGCGGGAAGCATATCCTGCCGATGCCGGCATTGCTTGCCATTTTCGAAAGCCTTGGCCTCGGCGACGTCAAAACCTATATCCAAAGCGGCAATGCCGTGTTTCTCAGCCACGCGGAAAACGTTGGATTACTTTCCTCGCGGATCGTGGCGGAAATAAACAAACGCCACGGTTTCGAGCCACTCCTGCGGGTGCTGGAATTGGCGGAACTGGAACAGGCCGTGCGAGCCAATCCCTTTCCCGACGCGGAAATCCAGCCCAATACCTTGCATCTGAATTTTTTGCTGTCCACGCCGGCCAACCCCGACCTGGTCGCGCTGGCCGCCATCCAGAAAGACAACGAACGGTTTAGTCTGATCGATCAGGTTTTCTACCTGCATGCGCCGGAAGGTATCGGCCGCTCGAAACTGGCGGCCCAAGCCGAAAAGCGTCTCGGTGTGGCGATGACGGGGCGGAATTGGCGAACGGTTTGCAAGCTCGTGGAACTGGCTAAAGCATGATAGCTCCCAAAAGCTGCCGATCAATAAATCCCACGCGAATAGAATTCCGCCATTTGCATGCCAACTTGGCTCGCTGTCGATAGCTCTTCAATGCCTCCCCAAATGCATCTTCCACGCCGCCCGAGCGATCAGCACAATAGCGCCAAGAAAACCGATCGTGGTCAACGAAAAGCTCAGCATCGCCTGGAGCGGAAAATGCGGTTCGACTGGAACAATTTCGGCAACCTTGGGCGTCAGGCCTCTGATCAAGAAGGCCAGCGGATTGAAAAAGGCGCCGAAGCAACAGGCCGCCACCAGCCACAGCGGTGGGGCTATGGCGTATTGACGGAAGCCCAGGAAAAAAATCAACAAAAACTGCGCCATCATCAGGTAATCGACATGGGCACGGATGATGTCATCGCGCTCGATCAATCGTGCGGCCAAAGCGCTGTCCGGGAAAAACAGGCTGACGCCCAGCACCCATGCGATGGTTAGTGCGATGAGCAGACACAGTCCGGCAAAGCTCAGCAAAATCAGGTTGGCGGTGGATTCGGGGTTTTGCGTGGTCATGGTTTTCCTGGTCGGGTTGTTTATGGATAAGCGCTGGCGTTGCCAAGATTGTCCGCGCTGCCGGCTTTGGGCTAAACTGCGCGGCTGACGGCGAAGAGGAGTATAAACAATGATGGAAACACCGTGCTTGTACGAACGTGCTGCGCTCGGCGATAACCGGTTCGACGCGCTCTGGGATATTCGCGATGGCCGCACCTATTTCACCGGCCCGTTGTACTACAACGCCAGCCACCAACACGGCGCGCCGGTATTTCTGGCCAGCCTCTACGGTAAATTCCGCCTGCGTCTGCACGGCGGTGACTGGTTGTGGTGCCGCACAGCCATCATCCCGGCCGGGGTGTTGCATGAACTGGATGTCGGCGGCGAGCCGATTACCGTGCTGTACATCGAGCCGACCATCGCCGGCGCCGATGCCTTCAAGCCGCTGATCAACAATAGTCGGGCACTGGACGGCGCCTTGGTCGGTAACGGCGGCGAAATTCATTTCATGCGCGACTTGTACGAAGACCGCTACCAGCCGGACTGGACCACGGAACCGCTGCTGGATTTATTGGGATATGCCAAGCGCCGCGCCCAGTCCGCCGTCATCGATCCGCGCCTGACCCGCGTCATCGATCATCTGTCCGAACACGGCGACGACCTGACACCGGTCGCGACCTGGGCCAGGCAAACCGGCTTGTCGCCTTCACGTTTTCAGCACTTGTTTACCGAACAAATCGGTGTGCCGTTCCGCCGTTACCGCAGCTGGAACCGGATGCGCCAAGCTATCCGCGAGATCATCCGTGGCCACAACTTCACCACCGCGGCGCACGCCACAGGCTTCACCGATTCCGCCCACTTCAGCCACGAATTCCGCAAAACCTTCGGCGCGCCGGCTACCATAGGTTTACGCCGATTGGCGAGATTGCAGTTCTAAGTCTTGCAAAGCCTTTTGCGGTAAGGCGCAGTGGCCCATAAACAGCGACGTGCAATGGGTACAATGCGTGGCGGGTTACAAACCTTCGCCGCGGTTGGCAACTCTATCCGTCAATGGCTCTAACTTGACGTTCAGACACGTTTCTCATTGCGGCCTAACGTTGGGTTTTGCTAAAAGTACGGTGGTCCGCAACTGATTTCGTAGCAGAGCGTCGATAACCTTTAACCGATTTTCCAACCGATAGGATGTCCCATGGCACTAGCCTTAATCATCGGCCAAAGGTTCTGCCATTACCCGGTACTAACGCCCTAGCAATGTGATCAACCTTGGTATTTCCGCAAATAGTTCGTCACGGTGTCCGCATCCACCCGAATCACTTCAGCAATTTCCTTGCAGGCATAACCCTTACCCAGAAGATAGACCGCCCGACATTTTATCCGTGCCCGTGAACACGGATTCTCACTCGCTACTGTATGCAATTCGTCCAGCGGTTTTTCGTTCAGGCGCGGGTTGATCATCTTTGAGTGTTTAGAATGGGATTTGAAGCTCATGTTAATCTGAAAGTCATCAATCAAACGATGCAAAAAATAACATTAAAACCATGTCGACTTTCATTTTCCGGTTTTCCGGGGTGATGCAACGTCTTCATGAGCGTTACTGTTATATTGGCGCCTGAAGCGCGCAGGCTGGCTATAAACGCTCTGCGTTCACTAGGTTAGTATTCGAGCTCCCATGGCTACCGCGCAATATTGGCAATCGACAAAGATCAAATCAACACATTGATTTATTTCGCAACTTCCGCAAACCAACTGCGCCAATAACGTTCCCGTTTGCCGCTTTAAGAATTATCAGCTTGCCTGCAATATCATTAAGCAGCGAAAAACCAATATTTAAATTGACAATCATGCCAATTAGCCTACAATCAAACCCAGCTAGAAAATACGCTTTACCTTTGTTTACCAATTCGATCTCTCAACGTAGTTATTCGTCCTGTTTTTCATTTCGTAAATCCCGCATTTACCAGCATTACCGCCTTCTCGATTAGGCTTAATTTAAAATTTTTATAGGACTCATCATGTCTACAATGACTACAGGTATCGTCAAATGGTTTAACGCCGACAAAGGTTTCGGCTTTATCGAACAAAAACAAGGCCCGGATGTGTTTGTGCATTTCAAAAACATTATAACGGCCAATAGCGGTTACAAAACACTGAACGAAGGCCAACAGGTACAATTCAAACTAGGCCGCGGCCCCAAAGGCCCACAGGCCGAAGAAGTCACCGCCATCTAATTATCCAGACCGGAGTCATTTGAACATGACTCCGGTTGCCCCTTTCAAACAATACTTCTAAACTTTTTCATCAGCGACTAACTTGAATGCTAGATCAGCCCCTTTTTTAGATGTCGATTAGAATAGTCGCTTGAAAAATATTTATATTCCTATTTTCTACAGGGAAACATCAAAATGACATTACAATCACCACCAGCACCACAGCCCCGCAAAGACTGGAGCTATGACAAATATTTCCTTGCTCAATTAAATAAAAATAAGAAAAAAGACGACGAAAAGATAAATAAACCACTCCATACTAATTGACAACATCCTACACGAAACCCAAGTCAATTAGCTTTTCTCGCCGTTTTTGCCTTTCTTACAAATCAAGGAATGCGGCCTTTTTTCGAAATTTCTTTTTTTGGCGAGATGGAAATATCTCACCATTTCAGCGCCGTTGAAGGTTGCTGCCTTTGTCTCAGCCCATACCCCTGATCGGTTGCGTATTAACTCCTTTCATAGACACCGACTATCATCGTGACCATAAGCTCGAACACGGAACGCCTTTTACCCGCGTCACGGATACGACAATTAGTCCGAAATTGACAACCTCCTCAGTTGCGTCCGGCTAATACCGCCCATGATGTGCAGTTTGAAATTCCCATGCTGACAGGGAAAGCAGGAGCCCAATTGGTATTTATCCGGAAATCAAACATTCGCCCCACCATGCCACGCCTCATGGCACCAAGACCAAACCGCTATTTGGCGCACATTAAAAACCAGGCGAAACACTTGGAACTTACAACCTGGGCCGTAAAACCAACATCCGATCGGCGCAATTGGTCGATGAAGACGATATATTGAAACGTCCAAACCGGCTTCTAGCCGTCTAAGCTTGGGTGCGCTGCAGTACATGCCCTGACCATCAGTAATCGGATACGAATTACGAATTCTAAAGATTGTCTTCAGGCATAAAAAAGCCCACGTTAAGTGGGCTTCGTCCAGTTTTTTATATTTTTTGGACGCCTGCCATTCATCATGACAGCTTAATGGCTCGCGTTTATTATTATTCTTTTGCCAGACAAATTGGCCGCTTTCTCTCCCCCCTCATTGAAAGATAACGGCTATTTCGAGCCGTCCCTTACCTCACTTAAGGTTGATCGATTCTAAAGGATAAAAATCCTCATGTCCAGAAAAATCGCGACATTTTGTCGCATATCGAACGACCAAGTTATCGCAGCCATTTACCGACTTAATTCGACCAACAACGCGAAAATCGAGAGCACCACGAGAGCGATTAAACCAAGCGGTCCTTAACCCACTCCGGCACAGCCGCCAACGCCGCCGCCAAATTAGAAGGATCATTCCCCCCGGCCTGCGCCATATCCGGCCGGCCGCCGCCTTTGCCGCCGACTTGGGTGGCGACGAAGTTGACCAATTCGCCGGCCTTGACCTTGTCCATCGCATCTTTCGACACGCTGGCGATCAGGCTGACCTTGTCGCCGCTGACCGCCGCCAAGACCAATGCGGCGCTGCCGAGTTTGTTTTTCAATTGATCGGCCAAGTCGCGCAAGGCTTTGGGATCGACGTCGTCGAGCTTGACGGCTAAAACTTTGACGCCGTTGACGTCGACCGCCTGACTGGTCATTTCATCGCCGGCCGAGCTAGCCAGTTTGGATTTGAGTTTTTCCAGCTCTTTTTCAAGGTTGCGGTTCTTTTCCAGCAACTGCTGAACCTTGTCGGCAGTCTTGTCCGGCGCGGCTTTCAACAATCCTGCAATGCTGATTAGAGCTTGTTCGCGCTGAGCGATCCATTCCAACGCGCCTTCGCCGGTCACAGCCTCGACGCGTCGCACCCCGGCAGCGACACCGGTTTCGGTGACGATTTTCAGCAAGCCGATATCGCCGGTGCGTTGCACGTGAGTGCCGCCGCACAGTTCGGTGGAAAATTCGCCCATGGTCAGAACGCGGACTTCGTCACCGTACTTCTCGCCGAACAAGGCCATCGCCCCGGCTTTCACCGCGTCGTCCTTGGCCATGACCTGGGCGCAAACCGCGTTGTTGGTGCGGATTTGTTCGTTGACCAGACGCTCGACCGCGGCAATCTGTTCGGCGGTCATCGGCTCGAAATGCGAGAAGTCGAAACGCAGGCGTTCGGCATTGACCTGCGAGCCTTTTTGCTGGACATGCTCGCCCAACACGCTACGCAGCGCCGCGTGCAGCAAGTGAGTCGCCGAGTGGTTGCGTTCGGTGGCCTTGCGGGTATCGGCATTGACGCTGACCTCGCAGGCTTGGCCTTCGGCGATGACGCCCTTTACGACCTTGCCTTTGTGCAAGAACAATTGACCGCCCTGCTTTTGCGTGTCGGTGACTTCGAACAGGCCGTCCTCGCATTCGATCAGGCCACTGTCGCCGACTTGACCGCCGGATTCGGCATAGAACGGGGTTTGATCCAGAATCACCACCCCTTCGTCGCCGGCTTCCAGACTTTCCACCGGTTGGCCTTTTTTGAACAGCCCCAAGACTTGCACCGAGCCGTCCAGATGCGAATAACCGGTGAACTCGGTGACGCTGTCGTGGCGGATGTCCTGATCGTAATCGGCCGCGAAATGGCCACCAGCCCGGGCGCGGTTACGTTGGGCCGCCATTTCCACTTCGAAACCGGCATGATCGACGCTCAAGTCATGTTCGCGGGTGAAGTCGGCGGTCAAATCGACCGGGAAGCCGTAGGTATCGTAGAGCAAAAACACCACATCGCCTGGGATGACATGACCATCCAATTTGGCGACGCAGTTTTCCAGGATACGCATGCCCTGCCCCAAGGTTTCGGCGAAACGTTCTTCTTCTTTTTTCAAGACCCGCTCGACCTGCTCCTGGGCCTTAGCCAGTTCCGGATAGGCTTCGCCCATTTCGGCGACCAGAGGCGCGACCAGTTTGTAGAAGAAAGTGTCCTGAATCCCCAAACGGTAACCGTGGCGTATCGCCCTGCGCACGATGCGGCGCAACACGTAGCCGCGGCCTTCGTTGGACGGAAGCACGCCGTCGGTCACCAAAAACGCGCAGGAGCGGATGTGGTCGGCGATCACCCTTAGCGAGCTGTTGCTCAGATCAGTCGTGCCAGCCAGGCTGGCGGCAGTCTTGACCAAATTTTGAAAAATGTCGATTTCGTAGTTGCTATGCACGCCCTGCATCACGGCGGCGATGCGCTCCAGGCCCATGCCGGTATCGACCGACGGCGCCGGCAGCGGCGTCAGGTTGCCGTCCTTGTCGCGTTCGTATTGCATGAACACCAGATTCCAGATCTCGATGTAACGGTCGCCGTCTTCGTCCGGGCTGCCGGGAGGTCCGCCGGCGACGTGCTCACCGTGATCGTAGAAAATCTCGGTGCAAGGGCCGCACGGGCCGACATCGCCCATGGACCAGAAATTATCCTTGGCGCCGATGCGTGAAAAGCGGTTCGGATCGACCTTGACGTCTTCCAACCAAATCGCTTCGGCTTCGGAATCCTCGTCGAACACCGTGACCCAGAGTTTGGACGGAGGAATGCCCATTTCCTGGGTCAAAAAGTCCCAGGCGAAATGAATCGCGTCTTTCTTGAAATAATCGCCAAAGCTGAAGTTGCCCAGCATCTCGAAGAAGGTATGGTGGCGGGCGGTGTAGCCGACGTTTTCCAAGTCGTTATGCTCGCCGCCGGCCCTAACGCAACGCTGACTGGTCGCGGCGCGGCTGAAATCGACTTTCTCCCGTCCCAAAAACACGTCCTTGAACTGTACCATGCCGGCGTTGGTAAACAGCAAGGTCGGATCGTTGCCCGGCACCAAGGTGCTGGACGGACGCACGGCATGGCCGCGTTGGCGGAAAAATTCCAGAAAGGCGGCGCGTATCTCGGCGCTGGTCATGTTTTTCATGGTGGTTATTTCGTATGTTTCAATTTAAATTCGCTTCCTTCCCAAGGTCGGCAACTATGGGAAGTATTTATAAATATCTTTTCTGTGCAAACACCGGGTAAAAATTAGCTCGCCACTCGCAAACTCCAATCCGATTCTGAAATCGCCAATTCGTATCCGATAAAAGCTTTCGTAGCCTTGAGGTTTTTTGACCTGACTCAGCTCGATCAACGATTCAGCTTTTTGAGGGCCAATAATGAGTTCCTTAACCTTTGCCAGCAATTTACCGTCTTTGATATTCCGTAAGTCTTTAGCAAATTTGGCTTCAAACCGAACTTTCATCTTGCGCCATTATCGAGAATAGAAAAAATCTCATCTTCGGATACAAATTCATCGTTTCTACCCTCGGCGATAGCATTAGCCAATCCAACTTCCTCCAAGGCTTCCAAAACCACGTCGTACAATATATTTCGTTTGGTTTTGAGCAAATCGATCATCACCTCGGTCAGTAATTCTTTGGTTTTTTCATCGCTGATTGATAATTCCATAAACGTATCCTCCACCTGTTTAATGACTTTTATCCTGCGAATACGGTGCACCATTCGGAGCCATTAACTAATTTCCCGAGTTTTGTGTTAACCTGCGTCGAATCCAAGAAGGCTTACACCTTAAATCCAAAACAGCTAAAACAATAATAAATTCCTCATTCAGATCATAATAAATGGCATACGGAAAGCGCTTAGCCAACATTCTATATAGGCCGAATTGTTTACCATGAATCCCGGCATACAAACTTAAGGATTCAATATCCGCCAACAAGCTATCGAAGAAATAATCGCCGATACCTATTTGATTTGCATCGTAAAACTTTTTGCCGCCTTGCAAATCCATTTCGGCCTCGTCTAAAACCAGTATTTGCCTGGTTTTCATCGATTCCGGTCTTTCAATTCCTGCAAAGTCAGAAACCTAGCCTGACCCGAACTGACGCGCTGAACACGCGCCTCAAGAATATCTCGGTGCCAAACAGGCGATTCCGGCAATTCGGCTTCGTGACAGAGACTATCCCAAATCTCTTCCATCAAATTCATGCGTTCGCTGATCGGTAAGATTTTTATTTCGCTGCTCGTCATAGTAAGACCTAAATTTAGCAAAAGCTCTCTAACGCCTGTAGATAAAAAACTAATTCATAGGCCGTGCTTAATCAAAATTTCGGCTACCAACTTAAGCCGGGACAGTCAGAGGTTAAGCCGTTCGTGGTGAGCAAAGTCGAACCATGAATG
>JAQTYP010000090.1 GCA_028688235.1 Methylomonas sp. | reverse complement strand
GGTGCGGATCGAACAAGCCCGTGCCAATCTGGTTGGCGCCGATGCGGCGCTATTGCCAAGTCTGGACGCCAGTATGGTTGCCAAGCGTTCTTCGGCGTCTTTCGGCGGAGAGCCTTTCGTCTGGAACCAATACAATGCCGGCCTGCAATCTAGTTGGGAAGTCGATCTGTTCGGCGGTCTGGCCCGGCAACAACAAGTCGCGCTTAGCCAATTACAGGCCAAACACGCCGCTTGGCACGACGCCCGGGTTGCGGTCGCGGCCGAAACGGCCAACGCTTATCTGGCCTACCGCTATTGCCAGAGCCAGATGCAAATCCTGAAGATAGACCAGACGTCCCGCAGCGAATCGGCGCGCTTGATCGGCATTGCCGGTGAAAATGGGTTTAGCGCACCCGGAGACGTCGCCTTGGCCAGGGCCGGTGCTGCCGAAGCCAACGATAATGTGCTGAAACAGCAAGGACAATGCGAGCGTACGCTGAAAGGCCTGGTGGCGATGACGGCGCTGGACGAAACCGAATTGCGCGGATTGCTAAACGGTAGCGCGGAACAGGCGGCGAAGCTGCCCGAACCGCCGGTGTTTCGGATTGCCGCTATACCCGCTCAGGTCTTGTTGCAGCGCCCGGATGTCGCTGCCGCCGAGCGGGATGTGGCAGAGGCCAGCGCCAATATCGGCGTGCAGCGGGCCAAGCAGTTTCCGAAGTTGAGCCTGTCCGGCAACATTACGCCCACGCTGCAAAATATCAACGGCGCGGCATTGATGCTGGCCCAAACCTGGGCGATAGGCCCGACGCTGAGCCTGCCTTTGTTCGATGCCGGTAAGCGAGCCGCCGACGTCGCGGTGGCCGAGCAACAATACCAGGCGGCCGCCAGTCGTTTTCGCGACAAGGCGCGCACGGCGGTCAAGGAGGTGGAAGAGGCGCTGGTACGCCTAAACAGCGCGGAGCTACGCATGCCGCAAAGTCGCGCAGCCGTCGACGGTTATCGCGCCAATTACCTATCCCTGGAAGCGCTCAATCAAAACGGCTTGGGCAGTTTGCTCGACGTCGAAACCGCCAGGCGCATTTTGCTGTCTGCCGAACTCGCGCTGAAAACGTTGGAACAGGAACGCGTTTCAGCTTGGATTGCGTTGTACCGCGCGGTCGGCGGCGGCTGGACGGCAAGTTCCGAAAGCGCCACCCAAAACGGTGCCCCAACCGACACTAACGCCGCCGCTCGCCTCGATATTTTTACGATTCAACCGATCGCCGCCATCAACGGAGGAAAATCATGACTCAGGGAAAAAAAATCATACTGTTAAGCGCGGTGCTGTTGCCGATCGGCTTGGTTCTGGCGATCGGTACTCACCATGAAGCGAAACCCGCCGTGGTAGCTGTCGTGAATCCGGCCCTCAGCGTGGCGGCGATACGTCCGGAAATCCGCGATCTGCCGCTGAGTCTGACTGCCAACGGCTCTATCGCGGCCTGGCAGGAAGCCGTGATAGGCGCCGAAATCGGCGATTTGCGCCTGAATGCGGTAAACGTGCAAGTCGGCGAGGCCGTCAAGAAAGGTCAGGTGCTGGCGACGCTCGCCGACGAAAGCGTACAGGCCGACATCGCGCAAAGCCGTGGCTTGGTGGCCGAAGCCGAAGCCAACCTTGCCGAAGCGCGGGTCAACGCCGAGCGGGCGGGTAGGGTCTCTGCGTCCGGCGCCTTGAGCGCCCAGCAAGTCGATCAATACCTGACCGGTGCCAAGACCGCCGAGGCCAAGCTGCAATCGGCCAAGGCGCAACTCGACGCGCAATTACTGCGCCTGAAATACACCAAGGTGTTGGCCAGCGACGACGGCGTGATTTCCTCGCGAACCGCTACTCTAGGCGCCGTGGCGGCCAAGGGTCAGGAACTGTTTAGGCTGATCCGGCAGAATCGGCTGGAATGGCGCGGCGAAGTCACCGCCGCCGAAATGACCCAACTTAGGCCCGGCGTGACGGTCAGCGTCGAGGTGCCGAGCGTCGGCAAGATAACCGGCAGCGTGCGTTTCCTGGCTCCGACCCTGGACGTGCAAAGCCGCAACGGCCTGGTCTATGTCGATCTGCCGAATGCGGCGGAAAGCGGCTTGCGTGCCGGTATGTTCGGTCGAGGCGAATTTCGTTTGGGTAGCAGCAGTGCGCTGACCGTACCGCAAGAGGCGTTGTCGTTGCGGGAAGGCTTCAGCTACGTGTTCCGTTTGACAGAGCAGAGCGGCGACCGGGCCAAGGTAGAGCAAGTCAAAGTTTAAAACGGTCGTAGGTCCGGAGGCAGGCCTGAAGTGCTTTCCGGCTTGACTGCCGACGATAGGTTGGTCGCCGGCGGTGCGTCATTTTTGGCGGACGGCGACACTGTCAGAGTGGTGGCGCCATGAACGTATCGGCCTGGTGCATACGCAATCCGATTCCGGCGATGATGCTGTTCGTGCTGCTCAGTTTCGCCGGCCTGCACAGTTTCAAAGCCATGAAGATTCAGAACTTTCCCGATCTGGAACTGCCCACCGTCACGGTGACGGCAACGCTGCCCGGCGCGTCGCCGGCGCAACTGGAAACCGAGGTGGCGCGCAAGATCGAAAATGCCATCGCCACCTTGCAAGGCCTGAAACACATCAGCACTAAGGTCCAGGACGGTAGTGTCACGATTACCGCGCAGTTTCGTCTGGAAAAGCCGGTGCAGGAAGCCGTGGATGACGTGCGCTCCGCCGTCACCAAGGTTCGCACCGATCTGCCGGGCGACTTGCGCGATCCCATCGTCAACAAGCTGGATTTGGCCGGTTCGCCGATACTGGCGTTTACCGTGCGTTCCAAGCAACGCGACGACGAGGCCTTGTCGTGGTTCGTCGAGGACACTGTTGCCAAACGGTTGCTGGCGGTCGACGGCGTCGGCGCGGTGACCCGGGTCGGCGGCGTCAGTCGTGAAGTGACGATTGCGCTGGATCCGGTCAAATTACAAGCCTTGGGCGCGACCGCCGCCGACATCTCCCGGCAACTCCGAGAAATGCAGCGCGAAAGTGCCGGCGGCCGCACCGATTTGGGCAGCGGCGAACAACCGGTGCGTACGCTGGCCAATGTCCTGTCGGTGGACGAAATGCGGCCGCTGCAACTGTCGCTGGCCGACGGCCGCCGCATTCGCCTAGACCAAGTGGCTCGAATCGACGACTCGTTCGCCGAACCGCGCGCCGCGGCCTTTTTGAACGGCCAACCGGCGGTCGGTTTCGAAGTCACCCGCAGCCGTGGTGCCAGCGAAGTCGAGGTCGGCATCGGCGTTAACAAGATGCTCGAAGAACTGCATGCCGCCCATCCGGATATCGAATTCACCGAAGCCTTCGACTTCGTCACGCCGGTGGAAGAAGAATTTCAAGGCTCTATGACCATGCTCTACGAAGGCGGCATGCTGGCGGTACTGGTAGTCTGGCTATTCTTGCGCGACTGGCGCGCCACCTTGGTGTCCGCCGTGGCGCTACCGCTGTCGGTGGTGCCGGCGTTTCTGGGTATGGAGCAGCTAGGTTTTTCATTGAACGTGATTACCCTGCTGGCCTTGTCGCTGGTGATCGGCATATTGGTTGACGACGCCATCGTCGAGGTGGAAAACATCGTTCGCCACTTGCGCATGGGCAAGACGCCCTACCAGGCGGCGATGGAGGCCGCCGACGAAATCGGCCTGGCGGTGGTTGCTACCACCTTTGCGCTGGTCGCGGTGTTTCTGCCGACCGCCTTCATGAGCGGCGTGGCCGGGCGTTTTTTTAAGCAATTCGGCTGGACCGCCGCGCTGGCGGTGTTGGCCTCGCTGGTGGTGGCAAGGATGCTGACGCCGATGATGTCCGCCTATCTGCTGAAGGGCAGGGCGCATTCGGAGCCTTCCGAAGGGCTTGTCATGCGGTGGTATATGCGGGCGGCGGCTTGGTGTTTGCGCCACCGTTTGACGACGATGGCTGGCGCGGCGGCTTTTTTCGTCGGTTCGCTGTTGTTGATTCCGCTGTTGCCCACCGGCTTCATCCCGGCCGACGATAACCCGCAAACCCAGGTATTCGTCGAATTGCCGCCAGGCTCCAGTCTGAGCCAGACCCAAAGTGCGGCGGAAACCGCGCGACAATTGGTCAGCGCCGTGCCTTACGTCAAGAAGATATACACCACCATAGGCGCTGGCTCGGCCGGCAACGACCCGATGGCGGGCTCTCAGGGCAGCGGCGAAGTGCACAAGGCGACGCTGACCGTCACGCTGGCCAACCGCGGCGAGCGGCCGGTCCGGAAACAAGTCATCGAACAACAGATTCGAGAGGCCTTGGAAAAACTACCCGGCGTCCGCACCAAGGTGGGTTTAGGCGCTTCCGGCGAGAAATACGTGTTGGTGCTCAGCGGCGACGATCCGCAAGCCCTGAATAACGCCGCCCATGCGGTGGAGCGTGACTTGCGCACTATCCCAGGCCTAGGCAGCATCGCTTCCAGTGCGGCTCTGGTGCGGCCGGAAATCGCGGTGCGGCCCGATTTTGCTCGCGCCGCCGATCTGGGCGTAACCACCGCCGCGTTGGCTGAGACCCTGCGCATCGCCACGGTCGGCGATTACGACTGGTCGCTGTCCAAGCTCAATCTGGCCCAGCGCCAGGTGCCGATGGTCGTGAAACTGGCCGCCGAAGGCCGTGAAGATCTCGCGGTGCTGGAACGGCTGGCGGTACCTTCGGCGAAAGCCGGGAACGGTACGGTGTTGGTTGGCCAGGTGGCAAAGCTGGAACTTTCCAGTGGGCCGGCGGTAATCGACCGTTACGACCGTTCTCGCAACGTCAATTTCGAGATCGAATTGTCCGGCGTGCCGTTGGGCGAAGTCACCACGGCTGTACAAAACCTGCCCAGCATCAAGAATCTGCCGACAGGGGTCAAGCAAATCAACATCGGCGACGCCGAAATGATGGGGGAATTGTTCGCCAGTTTCGGCCTGGCGATGTTGACCGGCGTGCTGTGCATCCTGGTTGTGCTGATTCTGTTGTTCAAAGACTTTTTGCAACCGATCACCATTTTGGCCGCATTGCCGCTGTCCTTCGGCGGTGGTTTCGTCGCGCTGCTGTTGACCGGCAAGGCCTTTTCGATGCCGTCGCTGATCGGTTTGGTGATGTTGATGGGGATTGCCACCAAAAACTCGATTCTGCTGGTTGAATATGCCATCGTCGCCCGCCGTGACCATGGCATGAGCCGGAGCGATGCCTTGCTGGACGCCTGCCGCAAGCGGGCTAGGCCTATCGTCATGACGACCATCGCGATGGGCGCCGGCATGCTGCCGATCGCGTTGGGCACGGGCGACGCGGATACATCGTTCCGTAGCCCGATGGCGGTGGCGGTGATCGGCGGTTTGGTGACGTCCACCCTGCTCAGTCTGTTGGTGATTCCGGTGGCCTTCACCTATCTTGACGATTTCAAGATGTTTGGCCTGAAACTTTGGCGGCGGGGCGCGGCGGGTAAAATTTCCGCCGGCGTTGCGTGAGTTTAGGTTAGGCTGCCGAATTCGGCCGGGCCGACTTTTCCGGGCGCTGTCGACGGCGTTTTACGCTGTCCGTCGGTCATGAAAATGTGTATGATTAAACGTTTCAAAACCCTCAGGAGAGAGTGAATGCATAACGTCACGTTGATTAAAGGTGATGGTATTGGACCTTCGATCATGGATGCCGCCGTTGCGGTAATCGATGCGTCGGGTGCGAAAATCAACTGGTTGGAAGCCGATGCCGGCATGTCGGCCTTCGAAAAACTCGGCACCCCATTGCCGGATGCGACGATGGACTTGATCGATCAAACCCGCGTCGCCTTTAAAGGTCCGCTGACGACGATGGTCGGCGAAGGTTTTAGAAGTATCAACGTCGAGTTGCGCAAGAAATACGATCTCTATGCCAATGTCCGTCCGGCAAAAAGCTGGCCGGGCGTCAAGACCCGTTACGATAACGTCGATATCGTCGTCGTGCGCGAGAATACCCAAGGCTTATACGTCGGACTGGAACATTTTCTGACACCGGAAAAAGACATCGCCGAAAGTTTGGCCGTCGTCACCAAAGCCAGTTCCGAGCGCATCGTCGAATATGCTTTCAAATATGCGATAGATAACGGCCGCAAAAAGGTTACGGTTTGCCATAAGGCCAACATTCTGAAATTTACCCAAGGCTTGTTCCTGAACACCGCCCGCGAAGTCGCCAAAAAATATCCGGATATCGAATTCGACGAAAAAATCATCGATGCGGCCTGCATGCATATGGTCATGAAACCCGAGCAATTCGACGTGGTCGTGACGACCAATATGTTCGGCGACATTCTGTCCGACCTGACTGCCGGTCTGGTCGGCGGCTTGGGCTTGATACCGGGTGCCAACATAGGCGCGAATGCGGCCTTGTTCGAAGCGGTGCACGGTAGCGCGCCGGATATCGCCGGCAAAAACATTGCCAATCCGACTGCCGTGATGATGGCCGGCGTGATGATGTTGAATCACTTGGGCGAACACGACGCAGCCAATCGCATGCAGAATGCGATCGAGAAAGTCGTCAACGAAGGCAAATACGTTACGCCGGATTTGAACCCGGACAGCACGTGCGGCACTAAGGAAATGGGCCAGGCCATTGTCGATGCGATGAAATAACTCAGTTAGAGGAGGGCGGTCATGAGCGCGCAGCCACAGTTCGGGCTAACCTGGATTTCTATCGAAGATTATCTGGCGGGCGAATTGCTCGGCGATATTAAGCATGAGTATATCGACGGTCAGGTGTATGCAATGTCCGGTGCCAGCCGTAATCATGACCGCATTGCCGGCAACGTGTTCGGCGAATTGCGCAATCACTTGCGCAACCAGCCCTGCGAGCCATTTACTTCCGACGTCAAAGTCAAGGTCGGCAATTATTTTTTCTATCCGGACAGCATGGTGGTGTGCGACGAGCTCGAGCCGCACCAGTATTACACCGAAACCCCGGTGCTGATCGTCGAAGTGCTGTCCAAATCCACCCGTCGCACCGACGAAACCATCAAACGCCGCTTGTACCAAACCATTCCGAGTTTGCAAGAATACGTGCTGATCGAGCAGGACATCGTCGACGTCGAAGTCTGCCGGCGTAGCGAAGGTTGGGTATCCAATCATTATTTTCTCGGCGACCAAGCCTGGTTCGAATCGGTCGATTTGGTGTTGGATGTCGCCGAGATTTATGCTCGGGTCGACAACGAAGACATGCAAACCTATCTTGCCGAACAAGCCAGACTTGTTGATTTATCCTTATGATTATCACTATTAAAAATTTCGGGCCGATTAAGGAATTCGAGTTCGATACCGCCACCGACTTTATGTTGATGGTGGGTGAAAATAATGTCGGGAAGTCTTATGCGGTTTCGGTGATTTACATAGTCATTAAAGTTTTTCTCCATGGCAAGGAAAGAATTTATCGCGATAATGAATTCTACTCTGAAGTAAATAGGCTATTGGATTTTCTATGTCATGAAGTTGTGCCAAATTCTAAAGAAGTTAGTCTAACTGATGCCGCTAACAAAAGTATAAAGGAGTTGTTCGAAAGAACGTTGGTCAATCGACTTAATAGATCGATGCAAAACACATTTGGATCTCTTTATGGTTTAAATAACAATTGTATTGATAAAGCGTTTGAAATTCGAATTTGTTGGAATGGATTTGGGGTGACTTTCAAGCTATCTGGTGGCTTATTAAAAATAAGCGATTATTCATTTTTTAAGAAAGTCGTAATGGATCATGATGATATTGTAATTTCATCTTTTTATGGTTGTGAAATTAGGGTTAGAAATGAAATGCCTCATTCGATTTTGCTTAAACCATTAACTGATTTTTTTAGTATAGATACAAGTTATTATGGTATTGACAATATTTATTATCTGCCATCGGCAAAATCAGGTTTGTATCTTGCCTTAAGTGCATTTGGCCCAATCTTCGCATATCTTTCGCAAGAGCGCCCTAATATGTCTAAACAGGTTGACATTCCTGCGATTCCTGAGCCATTAAGTGATTATTATCTGTACTTAACTAACTCGGATGGTCAAGCGTCCAAAACTTATAGTCAATACTTTACTGACATTGAAAACAATATATTGCAGGGCAAAATCTCATTCGATAACGTTCAAAAACGCCTGCTTTATAATCCTAATAACACCGAGTTGAATTTAGACTTATCGAATACGTCTTCGATGGTCGCGGAAGTTGCACCACTTACTGCTTTTCTAAAGTTCGTTATCCCTTTTCAGCCCAGCTTGTCGTTTCAATCGGCTGATACTAAATATATTCCACTGCTGATTATAGAAGAACCCGAAGCTCACATCCATCCAGCGAATCAGGTTAAATTAATAAAAATTCTAGCAAAATTGGTCAAGGATGGCAAAATAAAGCTGATTATTACATCGCACAGTAATTACTTATTTAATCAATGCAGCAATCTAGTAATGGATGGCTCTATTGATAAAGATAGTTTTAGATCAGTGCTCCTAAGGCCTAACGAAATCGGCAGTGAGGCAGTCGATTTGGAAGTGGATGAATATGGTATTCAGGATAAAAATTTTGTAGATACCGCAGAAGAAATTTTTGAAGAAAAACTAAAGTTATTCGATAAAGTCAATGGAATTGTTTGATCGAATTTACAATGATCGTGAATTGTTTTCCATCGTTGGTGGTAGCTGTTCCGAAAACAATATGTATGTACGCCTTTCTGAATGCTTGTTTGAAAACAATGAGATAAACAGTCGAAGAGTTGTCATTCTGAAGCCAGATAGCTATTACGCAACACATAATAAAACCCTTACTGATTATGGTAAGCCGCCGCCAGCGGTCGATTGCTTAGTTATCGTAAGATGTGACGATTGCGTTTACTACGATCTATATATTATTGAGTTGCGAGACGTTTATTCAGGCACAAGCGGCATCAAATATAAAGAGATAGCGCCTAAGTTCGAGACAGTTCTGAATCGTTTTTTTAACGAATTCGATCATGTGTTTTCGGATATCGAGTTCAGGCAGGTCAAGTAAATACTGGTAACCAATCCCTATCAAGCCAAAAACGAATATAGCCATAAAGAACGATTTGCAAATACGGCGATGGATGCTTACGCTTCTCAGCGTTTGACATTTCGTAACAAAAAATACCCGATTCAACCCGTTTATCCTAACAAGACCCACATACACCCATGCTAGAACAATACCTAAAACATGTTGCCGAACGCTCAGCCGAAGGCGTTGTACCTAAACCTTTGGATGCCGAGCAAGTTGCCGCGTTGGTGGAGTTACTAAAAACCCCGTCAGCCGGAGATGAAGCGTTTCTGTTGGATTTGCTGGCTTACCGCATTCCGGCAGGCGTGGACGAAGCCGCTTACGTCAAGGCCGGCTTTCTGACAGCCATTGCCAAAGGCGAGGCTTCGTCGCCGCTGATCACGCCCGAAAAAGCCACGGAATTGCTCGGTACCATGCTCGGCGGCTACAATGTCGCGCCTTTGATCGAATTGTTGGACAATGCCGCGCTGGCGCCGATTGCCGCGAAAGCGCTGTCGCAAATCCTGCTGATTTTCGACGCCTTTCACGATGTCCAGGAAAAAGCCCAAGTCGGCAATGCTTACGCAAGCCAGGTGCTGCAATCCTGGGCCGATGCCGAATGGTTCACCGCCAAGCCGGAAGTGCCGGAAAAACTGACCGTGACAGTATTCAAAGTCACCGGCGAAACCAATACCGACGACTTGTCGCCGGCGCCCGACGCTTGGTCGCGGCCGGACATCCCATTGCACGCCAAGGCGATGCTGAAAATGCCGCGCGATGGTATCACCAACGCCGAACAGCAAATCAACGAACTTAAGACTAAGGGTTTTCCGGTGGCCTACGTCGGCGACGTGGTTGGTACGGGGTCTTCGCGCAAATCCGCCACCAATTCGGTGTTGTGGTATATGGGCGAGGATATCCCATATATTCCGAACAAGCGGGCCGGCGGCGTCTGTATCGGCGGTAAGATTGC
>JAQTYP010000559.1 GCA_028688235.1 Methylomonas sp. | reverse complement strand
CCCGGAATTCGAGGTCTGGATGGCCCTGGAGCGCGAAAGGTTGCGCAACCTTATGTTGACCTTGTTGGAAAGGCTTTGGCAATGTCACGAACGGACGGGCGATTCGGCCAAGGCCCTAGGCTATGCTCGGCGCCACGTGGAAATCGAACCCTGGAACGAGGCCGGGCAACGGGATTTGATCCGCCTTTTGGCGTTAAACGGTCAAACGGCGGCGGCATTGACTCAATTCGAAGCCTGCCGGCACTTATTAAAAAAGGACTTAGGGCTAATGCCGCAACAGGAAACGCTGGCGTTGGTGGAACGCATACGCGCCGGCGATCTAGAACCGGCCGAATCCGCCACTAGCCCCGCCATTGCCGTGCCCGGCCAAATGGCGAGCGAACACCGCTTGTTGACCCTGTTGTGCTGCGAATTCGATATTCCCGATATCGACGATCCGGACGATATTGCCGATGCGCTGATCGCACCCCAGCAACAGGCCGTCGACATCATCACCGCTTATTCCGGCCACATCATTCAATCCCGGCGCAACGGTATTTTGGCTTGTTTCGGTTTTCCGCTGGCGCGCGAAAACGCGGCACGGCAAGCCGTGCGTGCGGCGTTAAACATCAGGAATGATCTTGCCGCAAGCGTCGGCGTGCACAGCGGCATGGTCATCTCTCAGGGTGACGAACCCGATATTCTGGGCACGACGACAGCATTTACGGCGCATTTGGCCGCAAATGCCGCTCCCGCCACGATATTGATCAGCGAAGTCACCGAGCGCTTGATCAGCGGCTATTTCGAATGCCGGCAGGTCGAGGATGGCTTACAACGGCTGGGCATGGCCAAACCGCTGGCCGCGTTTAAAGTGGTAGCCGAAAGCGGTGCTGCCACCCGTCTGGAATCGGCGGCTTGTCTGACGCCGCTAGTCGGCCGCAATAGCGAGTTACGGCAATTACGAAGCTTTTGGCGATCGGCTCGACAAGGCCGCGGGCAAGCGGTACTGATCAGGGGAGACGCCGGCATAGGCAAATCCCGCTTGCTTCATGCGTTGCGATCGCAATTGAAAGGCGCCGCGGTCGTTCGGGAACTGAGATGCTTTCCGGAATTCGAGCAATCGCCGTTGCACCCGGTATTGTCTCTTTTCGAAGATTTATGCGGCTTTGCTTCGGGCGACACCGAAACCGGGAAACTGGCGAAGCTGTCGGCTTATTTGCAGAAACATCACACAGGTCAGGCCGTCGAAGCACTGGAATTGCTGAGGCCGCTATGGCATTTACCCGTAGAGCCTTCGGCGCCTGAATCGCCGCAACATCGAAAACAACGCCTAATCTCGGTTCTGGTCGAGTTGCTGCAGGGTTTGGCGGTCCCACATCCGTTGCTACTCATCTTGGAAGACGCACACTGGTGCGACCCGTCCACGCTGGAATGGCTGGAAGTTCACGCCAACCGGAGAAGCGCTCCCATTCTAACCCTGCTGACCGCGCGGCCCGAATTCAGACTGGAGCCCGATTACGCGCGTATCGTGGATTTGAAGCCGTTGTCCGCCGGGGAAGTGTCGGAACTGGTCCAACATTTTGCCGGCGATTTATCGGAAGAGATGGTGCGCGGCATCGTCAGCCGTGCAGACGGCATTCCGTTGTTCGCCGAAGAAATGGCTAGGGCCTCGCAAACCCTGGGGGGGCATAGAGCGCCTTTGACCTTGCAAGAATTGTTGACGGCCCGCCTCGATAGTGCGAGAGAGGCTAAACCTACCGCTTGTTTGGCGGCCGCATTGGGTCGGGAATTCGATGTCGATCTGTTGCGCCGCGTCGCGCCGTTGGCTCCCGCCGCCTTCGATAAGGCCATTGCCATCTTGCAAAACACCGGCTTGCTGCAAGCCGGTCAGGCAAACACGCTGGCCTTTTGGCATGCCTTGATCCAGGAGGCCGCTTATCTCTCCCAGCCCAAGAAAACCCGGCAAGCCGCGCATCGGCGCATTGCCGAGGTACTGCAAGCCCATTTCGGCGAAATGGCCGACGCTCGAGCGGAAACCTTGGCCAGGCATTTGACCGAGGGCGGAGAAACGCTGGCTGCCGTAGGTTTCTGGCTCGAGGCCGGACGCAACGCCGTTCTTCAATCGGCCAATCAGGAAGCGGCTGCGCATTTTAAAGCCGGGCTGTCGCTACTCGAACAACTTCCCGACGACGAACATCGTGCCGGTCCGGAACTACAGTTACAGGCCGCGCTCGGCGGCGTGATGATCGCCATCAAAGGTTACGGCTCCGAAGACGCACGCAAACATTTTACTCGGGCGGCTTACCTTGGAAGGCATGCAGGAGACGAAGCCGAATTGTTTCCGGTCGTTTACGGCCTATGGCTAGGCGGTCAATCGGATTATGTCACCGTCGCTCCGCTCGATTTGGCCGAAAAGTTGGCGCAAATTGCCAAACGCTCCGCAGATCCTGTTCATGCAATTGCCGCGCATTATGCCTACGGTAACAATTTATTCTGGTTAGCCCGCCATCGCGAGGCCCGCGGGCATCTGGAAACGGTGTTGTCGTCCTTTCCG
>JAQTYP010000089.1 GCA_028688235.1 Methylomonas sp. | reverse complement strand
CGAGGTTCTGGATGCCGTTGAACTTGCCGGCATAGACGCTGCCATTGGTCCAGGTCGTGATGTCCTCGTTCAACGGAGAAACCGAGACAGGAAAAAAACCGAGGGTAGGAGGCGGCGCGGCGGGCGTACATTGCTTCGGCATAGTCAGGTTGCTGCCGTTGACTACGCAGGATGTGCTGCAACTCGAGCCGCAGCAAACGCTGTCGACCGAAGCGTAATAGCCCAACGTGATCGTCGCCGACTCGGTAGAGGTCACGCAGGACGAGGCCACGCTGTTCTGAGCGAAGGAGATGGTGCCGGAGCTGGTGGTGATGGTGCCGGAAACCTTGGCGCCGTATTCTACCTTGACGTTCCCGCCGGCCCCCGTGATGTTGCCTAAGGCCACCGCGCCCTGGGCCAAGGTTATCGCGCCGCCGGTGACGATATCCCCATTGATATGAGCGCCGTAACCCACAGTGACGGTCCCAAGATTCGCGCTGGAAAGGCTACCGGTCACCGTGCTGTCCTGACCTATGCTGACCTCGCCGCTGGCAGAGACGTTGCCGTTGAGTTGAACGCGGTAGCCCAGCGTGATGCTGCCGGCCGTGCTGGTGGCGCTACCCGCGATCAGGTTGTCCTGGCCTATCGTGATGCTCCCGGCAGTCGAAACCCCGCCGCTGTTGACCTTGACGTTGAAACCCGTGGCGATGGCGCCGCTGGTGCTGGAAATATGGCCTCCGACCGTGTTGTTGCCGTATAAACTGATATTGCCGCTGATGCTGCTAATGGAGCCTGCCACCGTGCTGCCGGAATACAAATCGATGATGCCCGTTGTCGCGGTCAGCGATCCGCCATAGGTGGAACCTCCTGAATACGAAACTTCGGCGATGGAAACGGCCGTAATATTGCCGTTGATCTTGACGCCGTAGCCGACGCTGACGCTACCGGCATCGCTGCTAATGTAGCCTGCTATCACGTTATAGCCGGCCAGAGTGACGTTGCCGCCGTTTGTGACGATATTGCCCGCCACCGAGGTGCCGCCGCCCAGGCTGATGTTGCCGCTGGTCGTGGTGATGGTCCCTGCCACCTTGCTGCCGGATTTCAACGTGATGCCGCCTGTCGTGGTGGTCAGCGAGCCGCCGTAGTCCACTTGGTCATTGGAGTCGGCTATCGTCCCGGCCGTGATGTTGGCGTTGATCTTGGCGGTGTAGCCGCCGCTCAGTGTGCCCGTGACCACCAGCGTCAGATTGCTTGCCGAACCTGCGGCATTGATCTGGTTGTTTTGAGTGCTCAGGTCGCCGTTGACGGTGATGGTGGTAGGTTCTGTGATGCTGATCGTGTCGGCCCAGCCCAGTGCCAGCGAGCCGCAGTCGTAGCTACCGGAGCCGCCGCTACAGCCCGAAGGCAAATGGCCGGGAAAGACATAATCGGTCGCCTGCGCCCAAGCCATGGGCAGCAACAGGGCCATGGCGACTAGCGTAACGAAGATCGGTTTGACGTTAAGCCTGGAAATCATGGATCGATTGCATGGTGGCCGGCTGGGAACGAGGCCTGCGTCCATCTCCCGGTTTTCATCGTTTGCGGGCGGCATCCATGGTCTTGCAGGTCGGGCAGATGTGTATTCCATCGTTGGTGCATACCCAGCCGGCTTCGATGGCCTGGCTCAATTCGCCTTCGAACCAGGCCCTGCCGTCGCTGATGCGGCGGCCGGCGCGCTCTTCGCCACGGGGCGCGCGGCGAAACTCTATGGATCTCAAGCCCTGAGGGTTGCAAATATCGCAAAAAATGAATTTTCTTATACTCATGTCGAATACGGGGAAAGCAACGTCGTCGCGGCAGGATTGCAACGCTAGGCGCAGTATAGACTACAATTACACCGGCAAGCATGTGGGTTACAGCGCCTTAGAGAGATTTGAATCGTTACCTTTAATCTTATGGAAATCGAAATGAACAATAACAAACAACAAGGTTTTACACTGATCGAACTAGTCATGGTAATCGTGATCCTGGGGATATTGGCGGCCGTGGCCTTGCCGAAGTTCGTCGATGTGACCGACGAGGCCAAACAGGCGGCCGTGGACGGTGTCGCAGGTTCCGCCGCTTCCGCGATGTCCATCAACTACTCAGGCTGCATGGTCGCTGGCGACAAACCTGCAACAGGCAAATGCGTGAAAGTGACTCAGTGCGCCGATGTCGGCTCGTTGTTGCAAGGCGGCTTGCCGGCGGATTATACTGCCGCCCCCAATGTCTCGGGCACCGACTTAGGCACGACCAGCGGCAACACGGCGACCTGCAAGATCACCCATACCAACGGTAAATCGGCTACCTTCACCGGCATTTCTGCCGGTAATGCAACCTAGGCTAAGAGCTGATCTTCAGAGTTCCAGGCATCCATATGGCCTGTGGGGGGCGAATTCATTCGCCCCTAACCTTATACTCACCCTTACACCGGCAATCACTTGCTTCGACGTCGTTCTAGCCTTTCGCCCACTCATGGCGCGGTTGACGCGTTCATGCGCGACCTTGATCAGCGCGGTTTCACGCTGGTCGAATTGGTGATGACCCTCGTTATTCTCGGCATCCTTTCCGCAACCGCCATGCCCAGGTTTTTCGACTTTTCGGCTTTCCGGCAACGGGCTTTTTTCGACGATACCCTGGCCGCCGTGCGTTACGCCCAAAAACTGGCCGTGGCGACGGGCTGCAACGTACAATTTTCGATAGCCGCCGATCGGTTCCGCTTGATGCGGCCGGGGGCGACGGACCGCTCGCAATGTGCCTCGACGGCGGCCGCGGATTTCACGCTGGACGTGGCGCGTCCGGGTTCCGGCGAGGCCGTTTATCAGGGTAGCCAGACCGGCATAGCGGTGGATTCGGCGACCGTCTATTTCACAGCCAAGGGTCTGGCTTCGGCCGATCTCGATATCGCCGTCGGCGACAGACGAATCAGCATCGTCAAGGACACGGGCTTTGTGTATGACAGTTCGCCCTAGCGGGTTTTGCAGGCAAACCGGCGTGACGCTGGTGGAACTGGTGATGTCTATCGTGATCATCGGCATCGCCTTGCTCGGCATACTATCGGTGATCAACCTGACCGCCAGTCGCAGCGCCGATCCCCTCGTGCAACAGCAGGCCATTGCGATAGCGGAGGCCTACCTGGAGGAGATTGTGCTGCAGAGCTACGGCGGCGGAGCGAGCGGCAGCCGCGCCGACTTCGACGACGTCGATGATTACAACGGTTTGGTCGACGACGGCGTGCGCGACCGTCAGGGCAACGCGATAGCAGCCCTATCGCAATATCGGGTCAGTGTGACGGTAACGCCCATGGTTTTGAGCGGCAGCGTCGATGCCAAACAGATTGCCGTCAGCGTTTCAGGTCCCGGCGTGAGCGGTTTGACACTGGTAGGCTACCGTGCCGATTACTGAACCGCACCAACAGGGTTTTACCCTGATCGAACTGATTACCGTGATCGTCATCGTCGCCAGCCTGGCGGCAATGAGCACCGACCTGATCACGATGCCGGTCAAGAGTTATTTAGACCTGCAGCGCCGCACGACCTTGGTGGACAATGCCGAAACGGTACTGAGGCTGATGCAAAGAGATATCCGCAGGGCCTTGCCCAACAGCATCCGTATCGCCGGCGGCGGTACGGCGCTGGAACTTTTGCACACCAGCGACGGCGGCCGTTACCGTGCCAAAGCCCCGGCGGACGGCGGCGGCGATGTGCTCGACTTTACCGCCGCCGACGACCGCTTCGACGTGATCGGCAGCCTAAGCACGGCTCCCGCCGGCGATCTGGTGATCTACAATCTGGGCGTCAGTCCGGCCGACGCCTATTCCGGCGGCAACCGGGTGACCGTGAAAAACACCTCGACGGACAAAGTCATCGAACTGACCGGCGCTAAACGGTTTCCGTTGCAATCGCCGCAACAGCGCTTTTTCATCGTCGATACTCCCGTCACCTATCGCTGCAATACAGCGGCCAGGACGCTGCTGCGTTACGCAGGCTACGCTATCACCGAAGAGCAAACCGATTCGCCGGCGGGCGCCGCCGGGCAGCTTTTGGCCAACAATCTCGTAAGCTGTGCGTTTGCCTATAGCTCGGCGACGGCAACCCGTTCCGGCCTGGTCACGCTGCAAATCACCCTGGCCGATAGCAGCGGCGAAGCGACGACCTTGATCCATCAAGTTCATGTGGATAACGCGCCATGAAACGGCAGCGCGGGTTGACTCTCGTCATGGCGATGTTCGTGTTGGTGGTGCTGGGCCTGCTCGGCGCTTATATGCTGCGCGTGAGCGGCGTGCAGTTTGTAACGTCCGTCTACGCCTTGCAAGGCGCCAGAGCTTATCAGGCGGCTAGAGCCGGCATGGAATGGGCCATGGCCCGAATCGACAAAGGTGCAGGCTGCGCCGATATCAATGCCCAAACCGCCCTGACTTTTGCCGGCATACCGGGGTTTAAGGTCAAGCTCGGCTGCAGCAGCCAAGCCGACAGCGAAGCCGACAAAAGCCTGACTTTTTACCGCATCAACGCCGTCAGCCAATACGGCGACTACAGCGGCAGGGATTACGTGGCAAGGGAAATCGAGATCACCGTCGTCAGGTGAGCCGGAATTAAGGTGGCCTTCTGTCCCTCTGTGTCCCGTTTTAAACGAGAAGCCAAATGAATTTCGCGGCAATGGTGGTTGCGCAAAATGGCAACGATATCTTCCTTACTCGATGCGCCTGTCACGCTATTTGCGGACCGAGGACGCGCAGTATCTCTTCGCAGGTCGTCAATCCCTGTAGCGCTTTTTCCAGGGCATCATCGATGATGGTCTTATAACCGCTTTTCTGCGCCACTTTTTTGAAGTCCAGGTAGCCTGCACGGTTGGCAATCAAATCGCGCATTTCCTCGTTGAGCGTCAGCAATTCGATCAAACACATCCTGCCTTGATAGCCCTGGTTGCCGCAGGATTCGCAGCCTTTCCCCCTGTAGAAATGTTCGCCGTGCTCCGAAAATTGCGGGCCGAGCTGGTACAGCAGGTCTTTGTCGACCATCGCCGCTTCCTTGCAATGCGGGCAAATCCGCCGTACCAGCCGTTGCGAGATGATGCCTTCCAGCACGCTGGCCAGTATATAAGGTTTCAAACCCAGATCGAATAAGCGGGCTATCGTCGCGATGGCCGAATTGGTGTGCAGCGTCGAAAAAACCAAATGTCCGGTCAATGCCGCCTGAAAAGCCACTTCGGCGGTTTCGAGATCCCGGATTTCCCCCAACAGTATCACGTCGGGGTCCTGTCTTAAAATCGCCTTCATTACCACGGGGAAGGTCAAATCGATTTTGGTTTTGACGTTGACTTGGCCGGCGGCATCCAGGTAATACTCGACCGGCTCTTCTATCGTGACGAAGTTTTTGGTTGGCGTCGCCCCGTGTTGCAGCAATGAATACAGCGTGGAGGTCTTGCCGCTGCCGGTTGGCCCCGTCGTCAGGATGATGCCTTGCGGTTTATTGATCAAGCGTTTGATTCTGTCCAGATCGTCGTCTGAAAAGCCCAGTTTTTCAATAGGCTGTATCGATGCGTTCTGGTCCAGGATGCGCATGACGACTTTTTCGCCGTTGATGATGGGTAAGGTCGATATTCGCAAATCGACGATTTTGGACGACGTCTTGACCGTGACGCGGCCGTCTTGCGGGCGCCTGCGCTCGGCGATATCCATTTCCGCCATGACTTTGATGCGTGAAACCAGCGAATTGTGGAAATGATGCGGGATGAAGATTTTGTCTTGCAAAATGCCGTCTATCCGGTAGCGAACCACCACGCTCTTGGCGCGCGGCTGTATATGCACGTCGCTGGCACCCAGGCGAATCGCTTCGGTGATGACCGCGTTGACCAGGCGTATGGCCGGAGGTTCCTCGGTTTCCTGCAATAACTCGGCCAGGGAAATATCGTCGTCTTGTTCGATGACGATTTGTATGCTTTCGAAGGGATCGGCGGTGGAGCCGATTCCATCGATGTCGCCAAAGCTTGGGGTCAGGCCATAGACGGCTGCAATTTTGTTGTCGATATCGGCTACATTCGCCATCACTACCCGCAACGGCAAGCCGGTCATGAAGCGCAGTTCGGCTTGCAGGTCCAGATTGACCGGATCGGCCATGGCCAGCATCAAGTTGCCGTCGCTAATTTTTAACGGCAGCACCGCATGTTGTTCACAGATGGAGCGGGGCAGCAGGCTTTGTACTTCCGGTGCAATTCGAAATTCGGCCAGCGCCACTTCTTCTATCAGCAACTCCTTGCGCAGAACTTCCCTGACGACGGCTTCGTCTACCCAACGCCTAGCCAGAATCAACTTCAGTATCGATTCGGATGAAGTTTGTTTCAGCTTGAACAATTCCTGCAATTGGGCGTCGCTCAGCAGGTTTTTGTTGTTCAGCAAAATGGCGATTTGCCCGCTATCGGAGCCGACGGCGCTTTTTAATATCCTGGCGCCCTTATATTTTTCCTTGTTTTCATGCCGGAGTTTGCGGTTTTTATCCAACAAATCGTATTGTTCCAGCGCCAGACTGACCGTGATGCGCAAATCGTCGTCGTTCCAGGGCTTCAGGATGAATTTATAAACGGCGCCTTCGTTGATGGCGCCCAGCACGGCCCCGGTGTCGGCGTAGCCGGTCAGCATGATGCGTATCGTATCGGGATACAGCGACTTGACTTGCTTCAATAGGTCAGCGCCGTTCATTTGCGGCATTTTGTGATCGCTGATGAGCAGGTGATAGGGGGTTTCCTTCAGCAGCTGCAAGGCTTCTTTGCCCGACATGGCCGTATCGATCTGATAATTCTCGCGCCGAAATATTCGTCGCAATGCGCTCAGGACGTTGGGTTCGTCGTCGACGAACAAAAGCCGGTAGGGCGGCTTCACCGGCTGTGGTTCTTCGGCATTGCCGCCGGTGAAAAAGGCACTGTAACGCGACATGGGGAGATGGTGGTTTAGGACGGCTTGCCGTATTGCAAGGGTAGGGCGATGCTGACCAGCGTTCCCTTGCCGGGTTTGCTTTTGATTTCCAGCTGACCGCCGTGGGATTTGACGATGTCCAGGCAGACGGTCAGACCCAAGCCCATGCCGGTCCCGACCTCCTTGGTGGTGAAAAACGGATCGAAAATATGCTGCAAGGCCTCTTCCGGAATGCCGTGGCCGTTATCCCGGACGTCTATGCAAATGCGCTTGTCGTCGAGTCGGGTTCTTAGCAAAATCTTGCCATTCTCGGCTATCGCGTCGGCGGCATTGAGCAACAAGCCCAAGAATACCTGTCCCAAGAGGCCGGCTTGGCAATTCAGATTGGGGATTTCGCCTAAATCCAGCAGGATTCGGGCTTTGTTTCCGACCTCGGCCTTAGCGATATTAGACACCTGCCGCAGGATGTCGTTGACGTTGGCGGATTGGTAGTCGGCCTGGTCGACGCGGGAATAGCCTTTCAAATCTCTGATGATGGCTGCGATGCGCGTGGTGCCGGCTATGCATTCGGCCAGGATGTCTTTCAGATCTTGTTGCAGGAATGTCATATCCTCCCGCTGCCAGGTCGCCCGGATATCGGCGCTGCCTGCTCCCGATTCGACCAGGGTGCCGATTTTATCCAGCGATTCGAGATAGGACGAAATCGCGTTCAGATTGCTGTGGATGAAACCGATGGGGTTATTGATTTCATGCGCGATGCCGGCAGCCAGCCTGCCGACGGACGCGAGCTTTTCGCTTGCAAATACCTTGATTCTAGCCTTTTCTATGGTTTTAACTTGCTCGCCAACCCGCTGCTCCAGCGTTTGGGCCAGGGCCTTGTAACGTTGTTCCGATACTTCCAGCGCCGCATGGCGGCGTTGCAGTTCCTCGAAATCGTCGAGCTGGGTCTTCAGGTGTAAATCGGAAGCGATCAAATAGCGGGCATTGCTGCGTAACAGCAGCATCAAGATATCCCGGGCGGCCTGCAAGGACGCGCTATCGGCATCGGCCGTCAGATAGCCTATGGCCTCCAATTCGGCTATCAGCGCAACTCTGGGCGCCGATGTCGAACAGTTCTCAGAGCCGAACAGGTGTGTTTCCTTGTTGTCGATGACGGCGACAGGTGCATGGAGCAGGGCTTGCAGCGCGCTCGAAAGCTTGTTTACGTCTATGCCGCGCAAGAGTTCTTGCAGCGTCAATTCGCGATCGAAGTCGTCGATAGCGGTGGGCATGATCAGCCGGCTCCGTCGGTCTGACTTTGGCCTATCGATTGCCGTATGAATGCGTCACGCGACAGGCCGTGATTGTTTTCGAAATCGAATTCCTCGTTCAACGTGTTGTAAACCTGAACCAGTAGAGCATGGAAGGTTTCGATGACGCCGCGGCCAGCCAGTGCCGAACTGAAGACCAGTGGCCAGGGCGCGCCTTGCCAGCGTTGCCAGACTTCTTCCTCGCTGAGTATGTTGCTCAAATCGCGTTTGTTGAATTGCACGACCAGCGGTAAGCGGTCGAAATCGATGCCGACACGGGCGGTGTTTTCTTCCAGATTGGCAAAGGACTCGCCGTTGTTGATGCTCTGGGTTCGTTGGGAATCGGCGACGAAAACCACACCGTCGGCGCGGGACAGGACGGCCTTGCGGGTGCTGTCGTGAGCGATCTGGCCGGGGACGGTATACAGCTTGAACTTGATCAATAAGCCGGACGGGGCTTTAAAGCCCAAAGGTAATAGGTCGAAAAACAACGTGCGATCGTTTGCGGTCTCCATCATCATGATTTCCCCTTTCAGATCGGTGCGCAACAGATCGTGGAGTCGCATCAGATTGGTGGTTTTGCCGCTCTGCGCTGGGCCGTAGTAGACCAACTTGATGCTTAGCCTATTGTTTTCTTCTTCGTAGATTGCCATCGTAACGCTCATGAAGGTTAGGCATAGCCTCGGCCCATGAAAGTAGCGCAGTTGGGCATGATTGCTGGCCGGACAGGGCGCCGTTAATACGTCCGTGTAGGCTCGACGGCAGCATCCTTGCTGCCGACGCCTGTCCAGCAAGCAACCATGCCCCCAATTTGTACTTTCAGATTAATGTACCGAGAACACGTGCCCATTGTAGTACAAGGGGGAAGGGGGCGATTCAAACCGGGGCATCAATTATCGAACCGCTATAGCGGTGTTGAGTTGTATTTGTTGCTAACAGTTTTGAAATTTCCCAAAAAGCGTGCTTTTTCATGGATACACTACAGTACCGGCAGTTTATATCAAAACTTTAGCCTGATTTCGCCGTAAAAATTGCGGCCCGCCATCGGGAAATCGTTTGGAATAGGCGCGCCGCCGGAGCCGTAAGGGCTGGGCTCCCTTATATCGGAATCGAAAAGATTTCTTACTGAGAAAGCCACTTCGACATGATCGGCCAGCCGGTTGCGCCGCAACGTGAAATCCACCAAGGCGTAATCGCCGATGGGTAAGCGCGTATCGCCGGCAATTCTTTCCCGGTCGACTATCCATTTGATCTGGGGAGAGGCTTGCCAGTCGGGTAAAAACTCCCAGTTCGCGCGCGCATAGACTTGATGATGCGGAGTGTTGCCGGCATCCAGGCGGGTGGCGAGATCCATGGCGTTTTGATAGGAGTAATTTCCCGACAGCTTAAAGGTATCGGTGGCGGCCCACTCGGCTTGCAGTTCTCCGCCCCAGCCCTCCTGGCGGCCGGCGTTTTGGGCGGTAATCGTCGTCGCTCCCGTGTCCTGCACGAAAGTAATCATATCGCTCCACCAGTAATGAAACAGGTTGAAACCCAGATGTAAGTCGTCCAGCGGGCGGTAATCGAGGGCCAATTCCACTGTTTCCATGGTTTCCGGTCTGAGACTCGGATTGCCCAACGTGACCGGATTGCCGACGATGTACATCTCGCTAAAGGCCGGCGCCCGAAATGCGGTGCCGTAAAGCAGTTTTGCGGTCAGGTCGTAACGGGCGTCCCAGACCAAGCCCAAGCGGGGATTGACCGTATCGCCGAAGTCGGAATAATAGTCGTAGCGGACGCCGGCCGTAAACTGCCA
>JAQTYP010000088.1 GCA_028688235.1 Methylomonas sp. | reverse complement strand
AAGCCACTGGCCAAGCCTGTTTGAGAGATGTCGACCAGCAAGTTAGCCACCTCGGCTTTGGTAGGCATCTGTTTTAGCATTTCGCCTAAGGAGGATTCGATCTGAGCCAGCTGATCGCGATAATCCTGGAGATTTATGGCTTTTTTCTGCTTGCTTTCAAAAGCGGTTTTTAAAGAAACTTCCTCTTCCTTCAATTTCTTGTGTTCATCCAATTGCGGCATCGTTACGTAATAAATATTCGCAGCGATCACCAACAGCGAAACGATCGCGCCAGCGGCTATTTTTATCGGCGTCGGCCAATTGCCGGCCGCGTTGATATCCCAATTGATTTCCGACAGGTTCATCGGGCAGCTCCTGTTTGTGCTTGTTGAACTTTTTTCCCTTGCTTGGCTGTAAGCGAAAAATCGTTCAAGGCGCCGGTATTTTTACCCTGCCCCTTGATGACACCCAGGACCGGTGTATTGAGCCAAGCCGAGTTATCGATCGCCCGCATCAATGCCGAAACTCTCGCATTCGACTCGGCCTTACCATCCATACTCAATGCGGTTCCAACTTGGGTAAACTTGGTCAAATAAACGCCTTCGGGCGTCACTCGGGTCAATTCATCGAACAAATGCACGATTTCAGGACGACTTTCCTGTAATTTCTGTATCACATCGATCTTGGTCAGCAAGCGGTTTTTCTTGTCCTCTATATCTTTGATTTCTTTTATTTTTGTATCAAGAACCGCAATCTCGTCCTTTAATATCTGATTTCGCCGGCTCTGATACTCCTTCATGCCTTCGATATACATGTAGACCAAAACCAGAACAAGGGCAGTAGCCACGATGCCGGCACCAATTCCCGCCACAAAATCCTGCTGCTTTTTTTTGCGTAACTCTTCACGCCAGGGCAGTAAATTAATTTTAGCCATTAATCGAAACTCCTTAACGCCAATCCGCAAGCGATCATCATAGCAGGCGTATCGTTGCTTAAACTTTGTGGCTTGACACGGCTCGACAGCGCCATATTGATGAAAGGGTTGGCGATATAAGACGGAATCCCCAAATCGCGCTCGACCAATTTGTCCAACCCCGGAATAGAGGCGCATCCCCCCGCCAGAACCAGCGCATCGACCCCACGATTGGCACTCGAAGACACGAAGAACTGCAATGACCGCGCAATCTGTTGCAACATGGCCTTTTTGAATGGCTCCAATACATCCGGAATATAATTATCCGGCAAACCGCCGTGCTTTTTGGCCAGCCCCGCTTCCTCATAAGACAGCCCATAACGTCTTTGAATTTCTTCGGTAAGTTGCCGGCCACCGAAACCCTGCTCCCGGGTATAAATAGTCTTGCCATCATGCAATATGTTCAGCGACGTCATCGTCGCGCCGATATCGGCGACGGCAACGGTTTTGTTTTCTACTTTTTCCGGTAATTGATCGGCGAGCAAGGTATAAGCATTCTCCATCGCAAAAGCTTCGACATCGACAATGACCGCTTTCAAGCCCGCATAAGCCAGCGCGGCAACCCGATCTTCGATATTTTCCCGCCTGGAAGCCGCCAGTAATACATCCAACATTTCAGGGTTATTTTTCGAAACCCCTTGCACCTCAAAATCCAGATTCACCTCGTCCAAGGCATAGGGTATGTATTGATCGGCCTCGACCATGATCTGCTCTTCCATCTCGACTTCATTGAGTGATGCAGGCATGGAAATAATTTTGGTCATGACCGAAGAGCCTGCGACCGCAACGCAAGCTTGTTTGGCACGGGTTCCCGACTGTTTTACCGCCGCTTTGATCGCATTGCCGATCACTTCGACGTTGGTAATGTTTTTGTCGATAATCGCATCTTGGGGGAGAGGGGCAACTGCATAACTTTCCACCTTATAACGCGCACCGGTTCGGCTTAACTCCAATAGTTTGACCGCCGCCGTGCTGATATCGATGCCGAGCAATGCAGACTGATTCCTGTTAAACCAGCTCATGAATGAAACCTTCTAATTCGTTGAAACATGAAATGGGTCTGCAACCCGTTAAACCTTGCCAGCAGAACCCAACTAGGGGGGAAGTATAGTTAGGTTTTATAATTTTCACAGCCCAAGCATTTTCTAAAATTCAAACTTTCAGTTGTTCAGGCAGGCAAAAGCAGGTATTTTGACTAGCAATGTATAAACCAACTTTGGACCGAATTTGCCGTGCCGCTCCGGAAGAAGCCTAAGCCGAAACAGTTGATCAAGAAATTATTTCTATGGCTTGCCTTTATAGTCGCCACTTTTTTGATCAGCTTTGCCGTCGCTGGCTATTTTTTCATTGTCGAATTAAACAAGGAACTGCCGGACATCAGCCAGCTCGACAATGTTCAATATCAAACGCCACTGCGTATTTATAGCCAGGACCATTTATTGATCGGGCAGTTCGGCGAAAAAAGGCGAATTCCCGTCTCTATCAACGAAATCCCAAAACAACAAATCAACGCCTTTCTCGCAGCGGAAGACGAGCGTTTCTACTCCCATCCCGGCATCGATTACAGAGGCCTGCTGCGAGCCGCCAACCATCTGATTGCAACCGGCAAAAAGAAACAAGGCGGCAGCACTATCACCATGCAAGTCGCACGTAACTTTCTATTAAGCAAAGAAAAGACTTTTTTGCGCAAGCTCAAAGAAATTTTGCTGGCCTTACAAATAGAGCACCGCTATACGAAAGACCAGATTCTCGAACTGTATCTGAACAAGATTTACATGGGCCAACGCGCCTATGGCATAGCCGCCGCGGCTCGCGCCTACTACGGGAAAGACCTGAAGGAGCTCGAACTGCATCAACAAGCCATGATAGCCGGCCTACCCAAGGCACCATCGATCTACAATCCGATCGCCGATACCGAAAGATCATTGGAAAGACGCAATTATGTATTGCGTCGCATGCTGGAGTTGCAGCTAATCGACACAACTAAATACCGTCAAGCCCTGCGTACCCCTGATGACGCAAGCATACAGCCGGTGAATATCGAACTCGACGCTCCTTTTGCCGCCGAAATGGCGAGACAGGAACTGGTCGAGAAATTCGGCGAAGACGCCTATACCCTCGGGCTAAATGTTTATCTAACGATTCCTAGCCGCCTACAAACGGCCGCCGACAGGGCTCTGCAAAACACCCTGCATCAATACGACGAACGCCATCAATACAGGGGACTACCACACAAAAAATTCAAACAAGGCCAAGCCTATTCCACATTAGAAACGGCCGGAGACAGCCGACAAGCGGTCGTCAGATCGTTCGCCGAAGCCTACGATGGACTAAGCGCGACGATATCGGATGGCTCCAGCATATTCATTCCGCTGGAAAACATTCCCTGGAAACATCTGACCGTTAAAAAATCTCCCGGCAGCAATAATCCCTCTCTTATCCGCCCCGATGACATTATTTGGGTTAGACAGCTGGCCGATAATTCGTGGGCGCTAACCCAGGTACCGGCAATCGAAGGGGCTTTTGCGGCCGTCTCCCCTTACAACGGAGCCATACAGGCCATTTCCGGCGGCTATGACTTCTATCGCAGTCGATATAACCGTGCAACCCAGTCCAGGCGTCAACCCGGCTCGGGATTCAAGCCCTTTATCTACACGGCGGCCCTGGAAAAAGGCTTCACGCCAGCTAGCATCGTCAACGATGCTCCAATTGTCATTCAGGACCCTTCCCAAAAAAACGGCTGGCGACCGGAAAACTACACCCACAAATATTTAGGCGCCATCTCCTTGCGGGTTGCCTTGCGAAAATCCATCAATCTGGTTTCGGTTCGTTTACTTCAAGACATCGGCATACCCCATGCCGTGGAAACAGCCATGCGTTTCGGATTCTCCCGCGAACAACTCCCGGGCACGCTATCGCTGGCCCTAGGCAGCGGCAACGCTCCGCCACTTAAAATGGCGTCCGCCTATGCGGTATTTGCCAACGGCGGATTTCAAATCAAGCCTTATTTGATCGAACGCATCGAAGATCATGCGGGCAAATTGATTTTTCAAGCCAACCCGGAATCGGCATGCCCGGACTGCCAACAAAGTGAAACGCCGCTCAAAACCCCCGCCCCACGCGTCATTTCCGAACAGATCCACTTCCTGATGAACAGCTTGTTGCGCGACGTCATTCAAAACGGCACTGCGACCCAGGCAAAAGAATTGGGTCGCAATGACCTGGCCGGCAAAACCGGCACGACGAACGAACAACGGGATGCCTGGTTCAATGGATTTAGTCCAGATATTGCAGCCTCGGCCTGGATAGGCTTCGACAATTTGCACCCATTAGGGCAAGGCGAAACCGGCGGCAAAGCGGCGCTACCGATGTGGATGGAATTCATGAAAACCGCCCTGGAAAATATCCCGGAAAAGCCGCTGATTCAACCGGAAGGGATAGTGCAAGCCTATATCAATCCTAACGACGGCATGCTGCTCAATCAGAACGACAAAGGCGGCATATGGGAATACTTTACAACGGAAACCGTTCCCAAAACATATTCGATCCCCAAGCAACCCGAGCTCGAAGTCGATCAGGAATGGTTTCAGGAAGGCTTATTCTAAAATTGCAGCTAGACACTTACGAATAGCCGCCTTCTAAAATCGGCGGCTATCAGGGCATGCGGCAAAACTTATTTGCCGAATTTTTTACGGAATTTATCAACACGTCCAGAGGTATCGACTACCCGTTGTTTACCGGTATAAAAAGGATGGCAAGAAGAGCAAACCTCTATATGCAAATCTTTCGCTAAGACCGAACCTGTTTGAAAGGTATTACCACAACCACAAGTAACCGTAATCTGTTTATATTCAGGATGAATTTCTGGTTTCATATTGCTCACATACCCGTTTGGGCCACATCATAATAATAGAGAACTGCTTATGATACGACCTGAACAGGTTAACCGCAATAAAAAACTAGACTTTCACTCGCCCTTTACGTCTTTTGAGACCAAATCATCCCCATTACCGACCTGAAACCTCATCACCAAGACCACCAGAACGATAGCCGGAACACCGATTAACGAAGCATAAGCGAAGAAAACAGCATAACCATAACCGGATACGATGTCCCCCGAAAATCCACCGACCAACTTGGCCGGCAGAGTCATCAACGAACTAAACAGCGCGTACTGAGTTGCCGTGTAAGCGCTATTGGTCAAGCTCGATAGATAAGCAATGAATACCGCCGAAGCAAGCCCCCCGCACAGATTGTCCGCGCTGACCACACCGGCCAACAAATACAGATTCGGCTCCACTACAGCCAACAGCGCAAACAACAAATTAGTCGCCGCCACGATCACAGCACCCCACAGCAAAGGCCACATAAGCCCGTAACGCACGACACACACGCCACCCAACGAGGTACCCAATATGGTCATAAAAAAACCAAAAACCTTGGTCACATCGGCGATCTGTTTCTTGCTGAAGCCCAAGTCCAGATAAAACGGATTAGCCATGACCCCCATGGCGATGTCGCTCATCTTGTACAAAGCAATCAAAGCCAATATCAACAGACCGTTACGGCCGTTGCGCCGGAAAAATTCGACAAAAGGACCTGCCACCGCATCCAAAAACCATTTCAGCAACCTTGCCGCCAAACCAACGCTCGCCACAGACGTGAAGGCCCGCTCGAGATCCGCTTCGACTTCTTGCGCGGAACGGTTAGGATCATGTTTGGGCTCGACTATCATCAACGTCGAGACGATTCCGACCAACATAGCGATAGCCATAGCCTGATAAGCCCTCTGCCACCCCTGATACTCGGCCAGGTACAGAGCCCCTGCCCCAGCCACCAATAAGGCCAAGCGATAACCAAATACATACATCGCCGCCATTGCGCCTTGAAATCTGACCGCAACAGCCTCGATGCGGTAAGCATCGATGACGATATCCTGAGTGGCAGAGCAAAACGCCACCCAAACAGCCAGCAAGGCAAGCTGCTGCAATCCTGTCGCTAGCGGCACCAGACTCATAAACCAAAGCCCCGCCGTAACACCCAATTGTGAAAGCAGCATCCAGGCCCGCCTCTTACCAAGGGCTCGAGCCAACAACGGCAGCGGAAACCGATCGATAACCGGGGCCCAAAAAACCTTAATCGAATACGCCACACCAACCAAACTGAAATAACCAATTACGGACAAAGCGACACCCTCATCCGCCAACCAGGCAGACAGAGTCGAAGACAGCAAGATAAAAGGAAGACCGGCTGAAAAGCCCAGAAAGATCATTCCCAGCACTTCCGGCCGGGAATAGACGGAGAGGGCGCGACGCCAACTATCCTTTGTTGATGTCAAACGCCTCTCCGCAAGATGATGCAAGAACAGCCAATACCAATCAGCCGTAGATCGAATTTAGCCGTTAATCAAGTAATGAGTTACGATACTAGCGACATAACCGACCGCAATGACCGGAGTCCATTTCAAATGACTAAAGAAGGTGTATTTATGATTGGACTGCCCCATCAAAGCCACGCCAGCCGCCGAACCGACAGAAAACAACGATCCGCCGACGCCGGCCGTCAAGGTCACCAACAGCCATTGGTACAAATCCATGTCCACATTCATATTCAGCACTGCAAACATCACCGG
This sequence comes from Methylomonas sp., assembly GCA_028688235.1. Classification (GTDB taxonomy): domain Bacteria; phylum Pseudomonadota; class Gammaproteobacteria; order Methylococcales; family Methylomonadaceae; genus Methylomonas. Next base: position 3,419 of record JAQTYP010000088.1, on the reverse strand, counting down.
AATGTTGTCGACCACGGCCGAAATAACGCCGACCAAGATATTGGCGGTTGTCGCCCCCAAGCCGTCATACATAGCCGCTGACAGCAACTCCAGGTAACCGATATAACCCAAGCCACCCACGGCGAATACCACACCGAAGAAAAACAACAAAGTATCCCACTCAGCTTCTTTGACTTTATTAAATATGTCAAAACGGTTGCCTTCAACCGAATAGCGCACTTTAAGGCTATAGCCGTACAGCATCAACACAGAAAGACCCAGCATCATCCCCATGAACGGCGGCAAATGCAGGAATTGCTTGAAACTGACGGCAGCACCAATGGTCAAGCCGAATAAACCACAGACCTGCCATGCGCCTGGCTTCATCACCACGGCCTCCTCGTCGGTGGCTTGAGGGCGTTCGTCCGGAATCGCCTGCCACATGAAAAACGCCGGCACGACATAGTTGACCACTGACGGAATAAACAATTTGAAGAAATCGAAAAATTCGGCGTATCCTGCCTGCCAGACCATCAGCGTGGTGATGTCGCCGAATGGGCAAAATGCCCCTCCTGCGTTGGCAGCAATGACCAAATTAACAAAACCAATAGATACGAACTTTTCGTTGTCGGCGCCTACCGCCAACACCACGGCCCCGACCAACAGCGCTGAAGTCAGGTTATCCGCCACCGCAGACAAAAAGAAGGTGATGACACCGGTGATCCAAAACAGATGCTTATAACCAAATTGCTTTCTGATCATCCAAGAACGCAAGGCTTCGAATACATTGCGTTCGGCCATTGCGTTGATATAGCTCATCGCCACTAACAGGAACAACATCAACTCGGCATATTCTTTCAAATCATGCTCGAACGCCTTATGCAATTCTTCGCCTGGAACGCCCGCTTCCTGAGCCAAAATCGCTACATGCGCCCAGATCACCGCGGCTGCAAAAATCACCGGCTTGGATTTACGCAAATGCGTAAATTCTTCGGTCATTACAAAGCCATAGGCAACCAGGAAAATCAATACGGTGTAGATTCCGCGTTCCGTGCCGGTCAGTCCCAGGTTATGAAACTCCTCGGCCATGGCCAGTTCCGGCAAAAACAGCAAGCCGGCCAAAATTAACAGTAAGCGCAACAAGACAACCCCCTTTACCCAATATAGTCATGAATTAATGGTCAAAAATCAGCGGCGCATGTTATCACCATATAATAATCTTTGTCATTTAATGCCTGCCGGTATATTATTCCGGGCCTTGTCAGCATTGTCCGCAAAACAAAAAACACTTTTAAATGTACCAATATAACGAGCAAGATCAAACACTTATTGAGCAGCGCGTTACTCAGTTCCGAGGCCAGACCCAGCGATTCCTGAAGGGCGAACTCGGGGCTGAAGAGTTCAGAGCGCTCCGACTGATGAACGGCCTCTACGTTCAAACTCACGCCCCCATGTTAAGGATAGCCGCCCCCTACGGACTGCTCTCTTCCAAGCAGCTTCGGATGCTTGCCAAAGTAGCGGTGGACTACGATAAAGGGTATTGCCATTTCACGACCCGCCAAAACGTACAATTCAACTGGCCCGCGCTGGAACGAGTGCCGGACCTGCTGAATGAATTGGCCACCGTACAAATGCATGCGATTCAAACCAGCGGCAACTGTTTACGTAACACCACATCGGATCACTTAGCCGGCGTATGCGTCGATGAAATCGAAGATCCTCGCCCCTATTGCGAAATCATCCGGCAATGGACCACTTTACATCCAGAATTCGCTTATTTACCGCGCAAATTCAAAATCGCCGTCAGCGGCTCCGAGCACGATAGAGCCGCCGTGCAACTGCACGACGTTGGCGTCTATCTGGTCCGCAACGAAGCCGGCGAAGTCGGCTTTAGAGTCCTGGCCGGCGGCGGCCTGGGCAGAACGCCCATCATCGGCCAAACCGTAAAAGCCTTCTTAGAGAAAAAATACCTGCTATCGTATCTGGAAGCGATATTGCGCGTTTACAACCTACTAGGTAGACGCGACAACAAATACAAAGCCCGCATCAAGATACTGATCAAAGAAACCGGGCTCGAGAAATTCCAAGCCCTGGTCGAACAGGAATGGCAGCGCATCCGCGATACCATGCTACTCAGCGATGAACGCATAGCCGAGATGAAAACCCATTTCACCCCTCCTGTTTACGATCCCACGGCGGCGAACGATACCGGCTTTGCCGACAAACAGGCCGGCGACCCCGCGTTTGCAAAATGGATCAAATATAACAGCACGGACCACCGCATACCGGGCTACCGTGCCGTCTTCGTCTCGCTGAAAGCCCCCGATTCACCGCCAGGCGATATTACCGCCGAACAACTAACCCTCCTTGCCGATCTGGCGGACCAATTCAGCCTTGGCGAAATCAGAAGCACCCATAGACAAAACCTGGTGCTGGCAGATGTCAAACAGGGCGATCTTTACACCCTCTGGCAAAAATTGGACGCATTGAAACTGGCCACACCCAACATCGGCACGGTTACCGACATGATCTGCTGCCCCGGATTGGATTTTTGCTCGCTGGCCAATGCAAGCTCCATCGGCATCGCCAAAGAAATCAATGCCGCGCTCGACGACATGGACTACATACACGACATCGGCGACCTCAAGATCAACATGTCGGGCTGCATGAACGGTTGCGCCCATCAAAGCGTCGGCCATATCGGCATTTTAGGCGTCGATAAAAAAGGCGAAGAATGGTACCAGATCACCCTGGGCGGCTCATCCGAAAACGAAGCCGCTATCGGCGAACGTCTGGGGCCATCGGTAGCCAAAGATCAAATCACCCACGCGATCATCGGAATCTTGGATGTTTACGTTCAGCAGCGTCTGGACGACGAGCCTTTCTTACAAACCGTCAAACGCATCGGCCTGGAACCCTTTAGAGAAAAAGTTTATGCCCATCATTAAAGACCAGCAGATAACTGAAAACACCTGGACCTTTGTTGCGGACGACAGCCCATTGGTAGACGGCGATATCACCGTTACACTAAGACGCTGGAACGAAGACAAGCAGCAACTAGCCAGCCATAATGGCAAAATCGGCATCAGGTTGACGCCCAGCGACCCGAGCGATGCCGTCGGAGCAACCGACTTATCCGGGATCAGCCTGATAGAACTGGATTTCCCGGCTTTTACCGATGGCCGCCTGTTCTCTCATGCCCAATTACTCAGAAGCCGCAACGATTACCAAGGAGAAATACGTGCGGTAGGCAACTTCATCAGCGATCAAGTGTTTTACTTGCACCGCGTCGGCGTGGATGCTTTTGAGTTTTCGAAAACCAAAGATCTGGAACTAGCATTGGCAGCATTAAACGACTTTTCGGTCAGCTATCAAGCGTCAATCCGTTAACATACGCCGCACGACTTCGGTAAGAGCGTATTTCCCGGCAAATAAAAAAA
>JAQTYP010000087.1 GCA_028688235.1 Methylomonas sp. | reverse complement strand
ATTCATTTCAATAGCTTGCCGGCTTTGCGAGGTTCACATATTGCCTAATTTCCTCGACGACGTTTTTGTCTATCGCATTGAAAGATAAACCGGTTCTAAAACCGCCATCTTTATAGGAGTAGACGTTGTATATCACTTCAACCGACTGCCTTAGTACGGTTGGCGTCGGCGGTACGAGCAAAACCGAGGTCATAAGTTGGCAATCGAGATTTTGCCGAAGATTCACTTGAGCTATCACGCAAACGCCACTCTCGCTGATATCAAACAAGCGCACAGGCGCGTAACTTCCGTTTTTCATTAAAAGCCATGCCGGCCCACGTATCATTCGACGCGTTTGTAACCTGGCATAAAATTGCAATGCGGCACTGGTCATGTTTCAGTAAAGCCATCTTAAGAGTTCGATTACGTCTAGATTAAATTCTATAGTCAATATCTTTCAATAGATTGCAATAAAAATCTATATTTTTTATCACCAAAGTGATAACTCACCCATAATATTTGAACAATGCAAGCAGTTCGGGTAGTGTTTTTCGGAAACACCAATCTGCTTTCGGCCCGCACCGTCAGTTCGATCGCCGCAACAAGGGTCTGATGTCGAACCATACGACCGCGATCAGATAAATCGCCAATCCTAAAGTGCCGCTGAGCCATACGCTGCATTGGTAGCGATCCCTTAAATAACCTTGAACCAAGAACAATCCCAAACCCAGCATCAGATACGCGGTGATTCTGGCTAGCGGATAAGCTACCGGATAATAGCGTTGCCCCAGCAACCAGGACACGATCACCATAAAACTGTAGCAAGCCAGCGTCGCCCAGGCCGAACCGACGTATCCCCAGAACGGAATCCACCAAACATTCAGAGCTACTGTCAACACGGCGCCTACCAACGAAACCCATGCGCCCATGCCGGTACGATCACTGAGCTTGTACCAAACCGACAGATTCACATAAACACCCAAACACAGATTGGCCATCAACAAAATCGGCACCACGTCGAGGCCGGCCCGGAATTCTTCGCCGATGAAGTATTTGAAAAAGTCGATGAACAGTGTCACCAGCAGGAAGATGAAGATGCCGGCGATGACGAAATAGCGCATCACCAAGGCATAGGCTTTTTTTGCATCGGCCCGGCCGGCGTAGGCAAAAAAGAAGGGTTCGCCGGCATAACGAAAAGCCTGCACGAACAAACTCATCAAAATCGACAATTTGTAACAGGCGCCGTAAATACCCAGCATTTTCAAATTGGTGGCCAAATCGTAGGGCAGCATGATTTTCAAAATGGCCCTATCCAACATTTCGTTGACCATGCCGGCAAAACCGATGACGACCATGGGCAGCGAATAGCGCGCTATTGGGCTCAGAATGCCGATATCGAAACCAAAACGAACGCCTCGAAATTGCGGCAGCAATAACAACACTTTGGCGGCACTGGCCAGCAGATTGGCCAAGAAAATATAGCCGACACCCATGTCCGGGTCATAGATTCGGCTGATCGCGGAATCAGGCATTTGCTCCAGCAATTTCGGGCACAGCAGCAGGAAAAACAGATTCAACGCAACAGTGATCAGAATCTCGGCCATACGGATACCAGCGAAACGCCAGGCCTTGTTTTCCGCACGCAACCGGGCAAACGGCAGTGCCGTGATCGCATCCAGTGCCAGGATGGCGGCAAAACACAGCAGGTATTCCGGATGATCGGGATAACGCAAAGCGTCCACCAGGAACTGCTGCCAATATAAAACCGCCGCCAGGAATAACAAATTGCAAACCACGACAAAACTCAACGCGCTGGCATAAACTTTTTCGCTGGCAAATTCTGCCTTCTGCCTAAAACGGAAATAACCGGTCTCCAATCCGAACACCAGCAACACGGCGAAAAAACCGGCGTAAGCGTATAACTCGGATACTACACCGTATTCGCCGGCACTGAAGATATAGGTGTATAGCGGTACCAGCAGATAATTTAAAAACCGGCCCAGGATGCTGCTGAGACCGTATATTGCGGTTTGCGAGACAAGTTGGCGTAATGGGTTCAAGCGCGCGGATTCCTGAAAAACGGCCGGATGCCATGCATCCAAAGGCGTAAAAAATCCTGTATTTTATGCGCAAACACCAGCAAAACTGAAAATCATCCACTAACATGAGCGACCATTGAACCTATAAACAGCAATCAGCTCATGAAAAGCACGAAATAAACTCAGTTTATTGCGCTGTTTTTTCCGTTCAGCGTTTGATGCCAAGTTGAAATCCAACTCCCTATCAAAAAAGGTTGTTAGCGGATTTAAGGCGGGGCTTAAGATCATGTTAGCCTCCATCCGTAGCAAAACCCACAATTTGACCGATACGAACCTTAAAATTTCAATATAAAAATAGTCAAATCAATACCTTAATAAATTGGCGCCGGTCTTGCTAGTTTACACTGGGTACCAAATTGACCAGTGAAAGCGATGACAACATTTCCGATAAAACTTGCTGTTGCAAGCAAAGAAGGCCTGGCCATCAGCGAACATTTCGGCCATGCCAAACAGTTTAAAATCTACGAGGCAGCGCCGGAGCGCTGTAACTTGCTGGAGATACGCGAAGTATCGAATTATTGCCTGGGCCAACATGGCGATCAGTCGGCGATGGCCGGCATACTGGAAGCCATCAAGGATTGCCGCGCAGTGTTTGTCGCCAAAATAGGCGACGGTCCGACCGAAAAATGCCGGGCCATCGGCGTCGAAGCCGTTTCCGACTACGCCTACGAAGCCATCGAAGATTCGCTACTCGATTACGTGCGCCGCATAGCAGGAGCATAATGATGAATTTCGAACAAGTGCGGGCCTGGGTGGCCGCTCATCCTGTACAACCCATACATGTCGATTGCGCTACTGCGGTGATGCTGAAGATACTCGACGGCAAATGCAAGATGAAAGCCGCAGAAAAACAGGTCATGGAACTGCTTTACGATGCGGTCAAATCCCTTCCCGGCGAAGTGCTGGAATCCTCGCTGCACGGACTTGTCGAATCGGCGCGCGAAAATGCGGACGACGCGATGAAAATGCGGATCTACGAACAAAGATTATTGGCCGAAACGACGATTTCCCGGCCGGTCATGAAGGGATTCAAGGCGTGGATCAGACAAAACGGCCTGCTCGACGACATCGAAGACCACGAAGCGGATAGCTAAAGCCCATGAATTCGACCAGAGCGACAGCATGACGACTTACGCGATAAGTTCCGTTCGTGGCGATTATCAAACCTTGATGCGCCTATTACAAAAAATCGGCTTCGATGCCGAACACGACCGCTTGTGGTTTTGCGGCAATCTGGTCAATGGTGGTCCAGACTCCGTTTCCGTACTTCGTTTCGTTAAAGATCTCGGAAAAAATGCCGTCACGGTGCTGGGCAGTCAGGAACTGCATTTATTGCGCATAGCCGACGGAATCACACAAGCCACCGACGCCGACAATCTGAACCCAATTCTCTCGGCACCTGACAGGCAGGAACTGCTCAAATGGCTGCGCCAACGGGGACTGATACATCACGATGCCAAGCTCAATTTCACGATGGTGCATGCCGGCATACCGGCCGAATGGACATTCAGTCAGGCGTTGACATTCGCCTACGAAGTGGAATCTGCTCTATCCGGCAGCCAATATCTGGCTTTTTTGGAAAACCTGAAACAAGACCAATCGCGTTGGCATGCCAAACTCAGGGGATGGAAACGTACGAATTTCATTGCCAACGCTTATACGCGGATAGCCTATTGTAATGAACAAGGCAAACTGGATTTCAACGCCCGCGGCGCCATCGCCGAGCAAAATGGCCTATTGCCATGGTACAGAATGCCGGAGCGAATGTCAGCCCACCTGAATATCGTGTTTTCGGATGAAACCGGTTTCGAAGACGCCCCATGTTCCGGCATCTATCCGTTGGCATGCCGAGCGACATTGTCGGCCTGGAAACTGTCTGCGACTCCAGAATATATCGCCACCACCCGATAGGGCGTGACAGGGGATGGGCTGAGCATGCACCCGCCCGACTTTATCCCAGTTCCACATCCAGCCTGCGCAATTGCCCCCGGCGTAACGCTTCGGCGGCTTGCCCCCTCAGACTTGCGCCTTCCACCGTTCGAATTTCGCCATCAGGGCCGTACAAACGGTAGCGCATCGGCCGCACGGCGGCAACGCCAAAGGTATCCTGGTTGTTCGGATTGACATATACCAATAACGTCGAGCCGAACAACGCGCAAGCCGCGCTATTCGCCGTCAGGCTTTCTTCGATGCCGAAGGGTTTGACGGTTTGCGCTCGAGCCGAGAAAAACGATAGTGATAGCACCGGCTCGGGCCGAAACAACAATTCGCCTTCCTGGCAAACGAAAGGCTTGGGTCCTAAGAAAAGATGCGTCCAAAGCTGCAAAAACTCGACCGTAGAACCCGAGAGTCTGGCGACGCAGCCGCGGCAGTGCTGGCGCGGATCGATATCGAAACCGCTGCTGACCAAAAAACTGGAGTTTTCGATAGGGCTGCGTTTGTATTCGGCGGGGTCGCGAAAGGCTACCAGCAGTTTGTCGATGTCGGCATAAAACTCTTCTACGAAACCGGCCCGCACCATCTCCAACACGAATTTGTAATGCATGTGCAAGAAGATGGAGCCGTTTTCCAGCCAGCCGTAATTGAAGACGCCTATCCGCCCTAATTCCAGCGCATGTTGGCCGAGCGGCGCGTTCAATCGGTACATGCCGAGCTTTTGGTCGAACAACTCGGATCGCCGCGCGGCGTCGTAAAGTCGCCGTGCCTCGTCCGGATCGGCGATACGCAAGGCATGTACGAAGCCTTCCAGAAACAGCGGCAAGGTTTTTTGCCGGAAGCGCATGACTTCGACCTTGCCGCCTTCGAGTTGTTTATAGTCTGCCGCCTCGTAGGCGAAGTAAGTGATGATGCCTTTGGGTGTCTTGGCTTTTGCTATGGCCCGATCCAAATAAGTCGAAACCAGTTTCAGAAAATCGCGTAGCGCGGCGATTGCCAGCGTTCTTTCGTCGCCGACAAAGCCCATGAATACCTTTTCCCGGTAAGCCTCCTTCAGTTGCCCGCTCTCGCGCCAAAACAGTTCGGAGTTCAGATTACCCCGCTGCAACAATGCTTGCAGACCGCATATAAAATCGGCCAATTCGACAGGCAGTTCGCAAGCGCCTTCGGTTTCGGCCAAGGCTTGCAAGGTAAAGTCCGCCAAGCGCTTCAGTTCTATCGTTTCGTTGACGGCGGAACCCAAGATGCCCGGCAAGCCGTTCAAGGCGTCGCACCAGCCGGGGCGGTCGGCCTCCATTTCGATGCCGACGCCGGCAGGGTCCAGCGTCGCCAGTTTGTTCGTGACCAGCGTCAGGATTTTGCCGAGCAGCGTGGTATAAACGATCTCGCCTTGACCATACTCGGCCCTGACGCGGTAACGGTAGCGGCTGCGGGAATCTATCAGCGTCTTCTTGTCGGCGCTGTACTGCACGGAGCCGTATTGGCGCACGACGTTATGCGTGATGACGTATTTTTCAGCGCGCGGCTTTACGAAATGCGTCGGCTCGAAGAAGCTGTAGGTTTTATCCAAAAACAGCCCTGCCAAGCGGTCCGGGAAAATCGCCCGGTAACTGATCAGCAAATCGACCAGATAGGTCCAATGATCGGACCAATAGCCGCGGTCGAATTCGGCGTCTTCGACTTCCACCGCATCAGCCAGAATCTCGCCAAGGATGGTTTCGGCATCGCCGGCGGATGCGAGCACTTGCCAAAGCTCGGAATATTTAAACTCCCGTTCCAGCAAAGGCTTAAGCTTTGGGAATGTTTCAAAATAATGGGCCAGATTCCTGGGCGATTCGACGAAAAACCGCGAATTGCGCAGCGAACAAGGGTTGTAGCCGTCGGGTTGAATCAGGTTGAAGAAATAGCGTATGTTGCTGTCGCCCAAGGCCGGATCGAAAAACAAATCGACGCGCCGATTTTGCAGCACGTCGCGGAAATCGCCGTTGCCTTCGGAGTATGGCGCGTCCTGTAATAAGAAGTCGTTATAGTCCCGTTCCAGGTCACCGTGCTTGCGTCCGAACAAATACAAATGCGCGCCGCCCGGTACGGGCATGGGAAAGCCGCCGCGCAGGCCGTTATCGAGATAGCATTGCTTGGCGTGGGCATCGAATAAAGGCTTAGCCGTTGCTGTGAAGGCCTTTCTAGCGATGTTCTCTATCAATTGGCGGTTACATTCGCGCTTGGCTTCGAAATAAGCCTCCGTGCCGGCTTCGGCCAAAAAACCGGCCAATATCTCCTGGCTTTCGGCATGGCCGTATAACCCGTAAAACACTTTGGATGCGCCCGGCTCCAATTCCAGCGTCAGAAATTGGAATGCCGAAGACGTTTGGTTGCCGAGCACTTGCGCGGAAAAATCCGGCACTTCGTTTTCGAAAAAAGCTTCCGGCCTGGAAAAATCGCCGGCCAAACCGAAGACTTTTTCTGGATCGACGACGACTCGGTTGCGTGCTCCATCCAGGAAGCCGGCGAAGAAGTTGCCGGCGACGACGGGTTCGACCTGAGGGCTATCGGTCGGCCAAACCTTCAGCCGGTAGAACGGCAGGTCGTCTTCCAGGCCTTCGACCCGCATGAAGGCTTCCGCCGTGCGGCTCATGAATTTCAATATCCATTGGTTCATGCCGTAAGGCAGCACTTGCGGTAGGCCGTCGACGACCGCTATGCGTTTGGTCTGGTCGGATGTGTTGGCGATCGCTACCCGCCTGATCAAACCGGCAACCGGCGCTTGCGCTAGCGTGAACATGTCGGCGCATATCCGAATGCCTAAATCCGGATTGATCTCTTCGACGCCGACTTCGTGAGTCGTGATGCAAAGCCTTTGCCTGACATCGGCGCCGGCACCGCGCTGAAAGGGTTCGTAGCTTAGTACCTTATCTCCTTGGTATATCTTCAAAAAGGTTCGAAAACCGCGCGACGGCGTCAATTGATAAGCCTTGTCGGCCGGGAAAAACTCCAGAAACGCCCCGTCCTTGTTGCGCACACCGAAACTGGCTACGGCTTGGCCGCGGTTGACGTAAAACGCCCAGGCCGGACGCCCTGTCACGCCGGCGATCCCGGGCAAGAAACTGGCGAACGGCGGACTATCGTTGTATTGCTCGACGACGAAGCGCCAGTCTGTGTCGTAAAAGTAGCGGGGCTGAGCCATGAAATTTCTCCGGCCGGTAGGTTTGAATCGATTGTCCGATGGTTACGAAATTCCTGGCATAAGCATAGTCAATGGCTGCGCCGCCAAATCAATTCGCCGTTTCGATAAATCTGTTTGATCCTGTGCAGTGGAACGCTATGGATTTCGCCTTCCGGGTCCGTCCATTCGAAGACGCCGTGGTCGTCGGCGGGAAACCGGATTTCTGCGAGTTCTACCAGAACGATGTCCTGCTCGACGCGGTCGTAATAGCCGATCCGAAATTCGGCGTCGCCGAAGGTTTTATCCCAGCGTATGCGGCTGAGTAGCTCTTGAATAGGCTTCATGGCCAAAAGCATAGTTTTGCTTGCATAAAGGAGCAACTGCATCCTGCAAAAAATCCGCCGCAGTATCGGTACATTCTAGTATGCTACGCGACCATTCTTTAGATAGCCGCAAGTCATGACGCAATACCAACTCTTCGCCACCACGCCGAAGGCGATGGAAGGCATACTCGCCTCCGAAATCGAAGCCCTCGGCGGCCAAAACGTGCAACAAAAAATGGCCGGCGTGGCATTCCGGGGCGACTTGGCTTTGGCTTACCGCGTGTGTTTGTGGTCACGTACCGCCAACAGGGTTTTTCTACCGTTGAGCAGCTTCGAAGTCAAATCCCAGCAGGACTTGTACGACGGCGTCAAGCGCATCAATTGGTTCGAACACATGAAGCCGGACGATAGCCTGGCCGTGTCGTTCAGCGCCAAGAACAGCCCAGCCATCAACAACACCCATTTCGGCGCGCAGAAAGTCAAAGACGCGATCGTCGACCAGATGCGGGCCAAGTTCAACAAGCGGCCGAACGTCGATACCGAACGCCCTAGCCTGCGCGTCAACGTCTATCTGCATAACGAAACCGCCCAGCTCAGCTTGGACTTGTCCGGCGAGAGTCTGCACAAACGCGGCTACCGCGACGTCAGCATCGCCGCGCCGATCAAGGAAAACCTGGCCGCAGCGATTTTGCTGCGTGCCGGCTGGCCTAAGATCGCGGCACAAGGCGGCTCGTTGCTAGACCCTATGTGCGGTTCCGGTACAATGCTGCTGGAAGGAGCGATGATAGCCGCCGATTATGCACCCGGCTTGCTTCGCGATTATTTCGGATTTCTGGGCTGGAAGAAGCACGATTCTGCGTTGTGGCAAAGCCTATTGGATGATGCGCATAGACGCCGCGATGCAGGTTTGGCGAAACTGCCTGTCATCGTCGGTTTCGATCAGGACAGGCGCACCGTCGCGACGGCCTTGCAGCATGTCGAAAACGCAGGCCTATCCGGCAAAATCCATATCGAAAAGCGCGACATAGACGACGCTTCCGCGGCCGAAAGCTGGTCCAAAGGTTTGATCGCCTGCAATCCGCCTTACGGCGAGCGTTTGGGCGACGAGGAACAAACCGCAGCGCTTTATCGCCGCTTCGGCGAGATTTTGAAACAACGCTTTGCCGGTTGGCAGGCGGCGATGATCATCAGCAATCCGGAACTCGGGTTTAGATTGGGCATACGCTCGCAAAAGCCGATCACCTTGTTCAACGGCGCGCTCGAATGCAAATTGCTGCGCTTCAATATCGAAGAAAAAGCCTTCTTCGAACCTAAGGCCAAATCTCAACAGGAAAGGGTCGAACAAATCAGCCGCAAGGCCCAGGCCGAGCAGCCCGATCCCCAGGCGGAAATGTTCGGCAACCGCTTGCGCAAGAATCTGAAAAAGCTAAGCAAATGGGCCAAACAAAACGACGTGCATTGCTATCGCTTGTACGACGCCGATTTGCCGGAATATGCGGTCGCAGTGGACATCTATCATGGTGATCGAACTTGGGTCAACGTGCAGGAATACGAGTCGCCCAAGACCATCGATCCCGCCAAGGCCAATCAACGCTTAGCCGGCGCCATGGCCGAGATTCCGAAAGTCTTGCAAATTCCGGCCGATCAGGTGTTTTTGAAAATCCGCCGCAAACAAAAGAGCACGGACCAATACGAAAAATTGGGCGAGCAGGGTCATTTTCATGTGGTCGAGGAAGGCGGCTGCAAGTTCTGGGTCAATTTCGAGGACTACCTGGATACCGGTCTATTCCTGGACCACCGGCCTATCCGCCAGGCGATACAGCAGCAAGCCAAAGGCAAGCGCTTCTTGAACCTGTTCGCTTACACCGGCAGCGCGACGGTGCATGCGGCCAAGGGCGGCGCGGTTTCCAGCGTCACGGTGGATATGTCCAATACCTATCTGGATTGGGCCAAGCGCAATTTCGACTTGAACGGCATCCGCGGCGACCACAAACTGGTAAGGGCCAATTGCCTGAAATGGTTGGTCGAACAATCGGCTTTAAAACAAAAGCCGCAGTTCGATCTGATATTCCTGGACCCGCCGACCTTTTCCAATTCCAAGAAAATGGACGAGACTTTCGACGTACAGAACGATCACGTAACTTTGCTGAAAAATGCCGCCGCGTTGCTGGCGCCCGAAGGAGTGTTGTATTTTTCGACCAACTTCCGCCGGTTTAAAATGGACAGCGCAGCCTTGGCCGGCTTGAATATAGAAGACATCAGTTCGTCGACTATCGCCGAGGATTTTGCCCGAGACCAAAAGATTCATTATTGTTGGAGGATTACCCGATGAAGGAATGCTTGCACATCATCGTCAAAGGCAAGGTGCAAGGCGTCTATTTCAGGGCCTATACCCAAAAACAGGCGGTCAAGCATAACTTGAACGGTTTCGTCAGGAACCTGCCGGACGGCAACGTCGAAATCGTCGCCGAGGGCGATAGAGCCGATTTGCAGGCTTTGGTGGCCTGGTGC
>JAQTYP010000558.1 GCA_028688235.1 Methylomonas sp. | reverse complement strand
CGAAGGGTGTTCGGTGGGCGAGGTTGTATTTAATACGGCGATGACCGGCTACCAAGAAATCCTTAGTGACCCCTCTTATGCAAGGCAGATTGTTACTTTAACGTATCCGCACATCGGCAATACGGGAACTAATGACGAAGACAACGAGTCTGTCGGCGTATTTGCCAGTGGTCTAGTCATAAGGGATTTGCCATTGCTAGCCAGTAACTGGCGTAGCGAAAAAACTTTGCAACAGTATTTGCTAGATCATAATGTTGTTGCAATTGCCGATATTGATACTCGCAAATTAACCCGTTTATTGCGTGATAAAGGCGCTCAACGCGGTTGTATCATGGCTGGAGATTCACTCGATCTCGATGCAGCGAAAACAGCTATTGCCGGGTTTCCTGGGTTGAAAGGAATGGATCTTGCTAAAGAAGTTACTACTTCTCAAGCCTATGAATGGACTGAAAACACTTGGAATTTAGTAAACGGTCATGCTCAAGCAGGTGTTCTAACCAGGCACGTGGTTGCTTATGATTTTGGTGTTAAACGAAATATTCTCAGATTGCTGGTCAATCGCGGTTGCCGGGTAACCGTAGTACCCGCGACTACAAGTGCGGAAACAGTGTTGGCAATGAACCCGGACGGGATTTTTCTATCCAATGGCCCCGGTGATCCAGAGCCCTGTACCTACGCCATCGAAGCTATTCAAAAAATTCTGGAAAAAAAGCTGCCGGTGTTTGGTATTTGTTTGGGGCATCAATTGTTGGCTCTTGCCAGTGGTGCCAAAACTGAAAAAATGAAGTTCGGTCACCATGGCGCCAATCATCCGGTGCAAGAAATCGCCACCGGCCGGGTAATGATCAGCAGTCAAAATCACGGCTTTGCCGCTAATGAAGCCAGTCTGCCAACCAACGTTGTTGCCACTTATCGCTCATTATTTGACGGCAGCCTGCAAGGCTTAAGGCGCACGGATTGCCCAGCATTCAGTTTCCAAGGACACCCCGAGGCCAGCCCAGGGCCCCACGATGTAGAATCTCTATTTGATGAATTCATCGAGATGATGAATAACGCAAAAAAACATTAACAGACTAGCTAATTCAATAACATGCCAAAAAGAACCGACATAAAATCGATTTTATTACTCGGCGCAGGCCCTATAGTGATCGGCCAAGCCTGTGAATTTGATTATTCGGGCACACAAGCTTGTAAAGCACTGCGTGAAGAGGGGTATCGCGTCATTCTGGTTAACTCCAACCCCGCTACTATCATGACCGATCCCGATATGGCCGATGCCATTTACATCGAGCCGATCGACTGGCAGACCGTTGAAAAAATTATTGCCAAAGAACGTCCAGATGCCATTTTGCCGACCATGGGCGGGCAAACGGCGCTTAATTGCGCGTTAGATTTGGACGCTAATGGCGTACTCGAAAAATATAACGTTGAAATGATTGGCGCTTGTAAAGAAGCCATCAATAAAGCTGAAGACCGCGAATTATTTAATCAGGCGATGCGCAAAATCGGCTACGAAGTGGCTAAATCGAAAACTGCGCATTCCATAGAAGAAGCGTTAGCCGCACAACAAGAAGTTGGCTACCCAACCGTTATTCGCCCATCGTTTACTATGGGCGGCAGCGGTGGTGGTATTGCTTACAACAAAGAAGAATTTATTGAAATCTGCGAGCGCGGCTTGTATTTGTCACCTACCAACGAATTATTGATTGAAGAATCAGTGTTGGGCTGGAAAGAATATGAAATGGAAGTGGTGCGTGATTCAAAAGATAATTGCATCATTGTTTGTTCCATTGAAAACTTTGATCCGATGGGCGTGCATACCGGTGACTCCATCACCGTAGCGCCAGCGCAAACGTTAACTGATAAGGAATATCAAATTCTTCGTAATGTATCACTGGCGGTATTGCGGGAGATTGGTGTTGATACCGGCGGTTCCAATGTCCAGGTGGCTATTAATCCGGTCGATGGCCGCTTGATAGTTATTGAAATGAATCCGCGGGTATCGCGTTCTTCGGCACTGGCATCAAAAGCAACCGGCTTCCCAATTGCCAAGGTCGCCGCCAAGCTGGCAGTGGGATACACCCTAGATGAATTACAAAACGAAATCACCGGTGGTGCAACCCCAGCCTCTTTCGAGCCGACTATCGATTATGTTGTGACGAAAGTGCCGCGTTTTACCTTTGAAAAATTTCCTCAGGCCGATGATCGCCTGACTACGCAAATGAAGTCGGTAGGTGAAGTGATGGCGATAGGCCGTACCTTCCAGGAGTCTTTGCAAAAAGCCCTGCGTGGTTTGGAGATCGGCATCAGCGGGCTAGATGAAATTATTGATCTTAACGCCGATGATGCGCGCGAACGCATGCAACGTGAAATGCGCCATCCGGGGCCGGATCGTTTACGTTATGTGGCTGATGCGTTTCGTAGCGGTATGAGCTTGGGTGAAGTTCACGAGGCCTGCAAAATCGATCCTTGGTTTTTGGCGCAGGTTGAAGATTTGGTAGTGACCGAACAATCA
>JAQTYP010000557.1 GCA_028688235.1 Methylomonas sp. | reverse complement strand
CATATCATAGGCATATTGGTCGATAGCGTCGCTGAAGTCGTCGAAATGCGGGCTTCGGAAATCGAAACAGCGCCCAATGTCGGCAATGAAGAAAGCTCGAAGTACATTCAGGGCGTGACCAGCAGGGATAATAATCTGCTGATCCTGGTGGATTTGAATAAATTCCTCAGTGAAGACGAAAAAGCCGAGCTGGATATGTTCTAAGAATCAGCGCAGGGGGAATCATGTCAGAAATAATGCCGATTCCGCCCAGCCCTCCGTTGACAAGACTGCACAAAGTGGAACGCGAGAAAGAGCGTCAAAATGATGGTGGTAAGCAACAACCTAAAGACGATAAGTCGAAGCAAGAAAATAATCAACCCATTCAGCATATCGATGAAATCGTCTAATGGATGAGTCCTACTATTTGGTGATCGTCGTTGGCGAAACGGTTCTTTTAGGGCTGATAAGTTTTTTTTTGGCGAGACTTTGGCGCGCTCAAAAAAAACTCGAACAAGATTTAAAAGTATTGAGCGCGCAGCTGGAGAGCGGCAACGGGGATGTTACCGGGCTTTGCTCGGCAGCCGTTGCGGTCGATAATCGCTTGGCCGTCTATGAGTCGCGCCTGAATGATCTGATCGACAACATTGCCGATACTCAAGCTCATTCGTTCGGTGCCGAGGAGGCTCACGAAGAGCCTGTCGCAACACAAGGCTATCAACACGCCATAGAAAAAATCCGGCGAGGGGCAGACATTGAGGAATTGGTCAGAAGTTGCAGTTTAACCCGCGACGAAGCCATGTTGTTGATGCGTTTGCACGGTAAGCGTTAGTTCGGATTAGACCTCACTCATCGACGCTTGAATTGGTGGGTGCGATGCATACTGAGGCGGAAATTATTTGGGAGGACAGGTATTTCGTAAAAACGAAGCGAAAAACAGCCGAGGCAGGGTGTTCTCCCCTTATACCGCTCCGAGCATCGCTGGGCTACCGACTTAAGCCGGGACAGTCAGAGGTTAAGCCGTTCGTGGTGAGCAAAGTCGAACCATGAATGGCTTAACCGTTCACCCTTCGACAAGCTCTCAAGGACGAACGGTTAAGCCTCCCTCTTTGTCCCGTTTTAAACGAGAAGCCGGTTTCTTTCTTTTCGACTGCAAGGATGCAGGAGGTAGAGCAACGCATGGAGCAGTTGCCGAGGCCGCGCAAAAGAAAGAAACTCGGCTATCGGGCCGAGCCCCGACTTTAAATCGGCTTCGCGCAGCGTTTCATTAAGCTTTTATTATGACGGGATTTTTTTGATAGCGACACCCCTAAGAGGATTAAATGTATGTCTTCGGCATCTTTTTGCTTCGCGGCTTGAGCACCCATTTACTGATGGCCGGCAACAACACGAAGGTGCAGGTCATGATCCAGAATATGCCGATAGTAATCACCAAGCCCATGCTGGCAATGCCTTGATGCGGTGAAAAAGCCAAACCGACAAAGCTGGAAATAGTGGTCAGTGCGCCGTAGAACATGCCGCGCGCGGTGCTGGACTGATAGATGTTCTGATCTTCGGACAGGGAATGGTAAAGCCGTTCCACCATGTGTATGCCGTTATCCACGCCCAGTCCCATCAGCAACGGCAGGGCAATGATATTGGCGAAGTTAATCGGCGTGCCGGTAAACACCGTGGTAGCCATCGTGAATAAGCCGGCTAGCACCAGCGGCGTCATCACCAATAAGGTATCGACGATACGGCGACGGATCACCAGCAGCAGCAAGGCTATAGTAACCAGCGCTAACGTGATGGCCTGCCGGAACGCCGCCAACACGGCCTTCATCGACTCCCAATACATCACCGGCAAATCGGTCGCATCGGGTGCAACCGTCTGAACCTCGGTGATAAAGTCTTGCAAATTTTCCAAATCGTTCAGGTCTTTCTTGGGAAAGAGTTGTATCCTGTACAGGCCGTCTTTGCTCAACCAGCGCTCCCTGATTTCGTCCGGAATGCCGGCTTCGGTGATTTCTTTGGCCTGAAAACCGGTCAACAACTGATTCATGACGGTAGGCAATGTCCCGAGCAACGAGGTCTGAATCTTTTCGACAAACAGGCCTTGGTCGGGTTGAAAGCGGGCATTCAATTCCGCCAGCACATCCTGTAATTCGTGTCTGAATGCCTGTAGCGACCGGATTTCAGCCGGCGATGATTTTTTCGGCAGATTGGCGTCTATCGTAGCGATCATGCGCTGAACGCTGGGTTTCAGATCGATGCCGGTCTTTAAATTGGGAAATGCCTGACCCTGGGGGCCCAAAGTCAACATCATGTCATCTATGATGGCCAATTTATTTTCCTGGTCTTCCGGCACGAAATCGAACAAGCTAACGGTTTTATCCACGGTGTCGAGGCTAGCCAGTTTTTTCTGCATGGCCCTAGCTTCCTCCTCGCTGTTGACCAATACCGTCAGTGTCATCGGCGAAGTGTCGCGGGTTTTCATCAATTCCTTGAACGCAATTACCGATTCGGTATGGGGATCACGCAAATTGATCGGATTGAAATCGGTTTTGACCTGAAAGACAAAATAG
>JAQTYP010000556.1 GCA_028688235.1 Methylomonas sp. | reverse complement strand
CTTTCAGATGCTCGAAGACATGCCAGGAAATCGCCTCGCCCTCTCTATCAGGGTCGGTCGCCAGATAAAGTGTATCGGCGTTTTTGATGGCCTTGCCGATTTCCTGAAGATGGCGCTGATTGCGATCGATGACCTGATATTTCATCGCAAAACCGTTATCCGGATCGACGGCCCCTTCTTTGGGAATTAGATCGCGAACATGGCCGTAAGAAGCGAGTACCTGAAAATCCTTGCCCAAATATTTTTCTATGGTTTTGCATTTGGCAGGCGACTCTACAATAACTAGACTCTTGCTCATATTTTCCGTATATGAATCAATGTAACGAAGTCGGAATCAGGTCGTAAACGATGTCTTCCATTCGGGAAAACGCCGCCCCGTCGCCGGGTTGACTCAACAATACCATCAACACGATCCATTTCAATTTATCCAAGGTAATATCTTCGTCTTTCAAGGCCATGGCTCTATCGATGGCAATTTCCCGGTTAGCTGGGCTCAATATCCCGGCATGTTCCAGAAACATCAGAAAATCGCGGCACTCCAGATCGAATACGGCCTCTTCCTGAGCGCTAAAAATTCTGAACGAAGAAGGTACTTTGGGAGTGATACTCTCAATTTCCGCCAAAGACTCCAACCAATCGAAGGCTTTACTGACATCAGGCTGCTGAAATCCGGCATCCAACAATTCGCTGGCGATCACGTCGGTGTCGGGGTAATTATCGCTGTCCCCATCCAAATAGTTTTCGAATAGATAGATCAGCACGTCAAATATATCTTCTTTCATTAGAGCCTTCATTGAATTCTATAATAGCTACCGCCTGCGGCCGCGGCGATGTAGCCTTGCAGTTCCAAAAACAACAGCATCGACGAAACCATTTCCACCGAATAACCGCTTTCCTGAACCAAATTGTCAACCGTAATCGGGCTGTACGGAATCAATTTCAATAGATTTTGCTGCTCCAGGTCAAGCGCCGTCTGATCCAATTGCGACACAATGCACTTAAATGATTGATTATATTGCCCTAATTCTTCAAAAATATCATCGACGGTTTCTACTAATTTGGCTCCCTGCCTGATCAACGCATTGCATCCACGGGCCAAGGGGTTGTGAATAGACCCCGGAATCGCAAACACTTCGCGGTTTTGCTCCAAGGCCAGCCTTGCGGTGATCAAAGATCCGCTTTGTTGCGCCGCCTCCACCACCAGCAAACCCTGACACAAACCGCTAATGATACGGTTACGCCTGGGAAAATGTCCGGCCTTCGCCACCGTACCCGGAGGAAACTCCGAAACCAACGCTCCCGTCGCGGCGATCTCGGTTGCCAGTTGCTTGTGACGAGCCGGATAAACCCTGTCCAAACCGGTACCCGCCACGGCTATCGTATGTCCGCCAACATTCAACGCGCCTTGATGACTGGCGGCATCGATACCCAACGCCATGCCGCTGGTAACGACGTAGCCGGCCGCGGCGATAGCCTCGGCAAACTCGACAGCCGTTTGGAGGCCCACTGTGGAAGGATTGCGACTGCCAACCATCGCAATTTGAGCCTGATTCAGCAATTTTAAATCGCCCTTGACGAACAACAACGGCGGCGCATCCGGTATTTCTTTTAGTTGGGCGGGGTAATCGTCGTCTGCTATAGTCAACGCGGCGTTTTCCGGGCAAGCGAGCCATTCCAAGTCTTGCTCGACCAGTTCCCATGGGGGATGCTGAATGGCATCTATCAGTTTATCGTTCAAGCCGATGTCGCTTAACGAACCGCGGGAAGCCTGAAAAAGTTGCTCTATGGAAAAATGGCCCAGCAAATGCTGAACGGCTCTTGGCCCAACACCCGGAATACGGACCAGTGCCAGCCAAAATTTGATGGAGGGATTTTGAGTATTCGTCAAAAACTAAGACAATTGGTCAGGCTTTGGTAAATAGAGCAGACAGACAAGCCATTACTTCTTCGCCAATTAGTCGAAAAATGCATAATCCAGCCCCCCGCTCTGATCGTTTGACTGACGCAAACCAGCCAACTAAATTCGGCAAAAACTTAGGAAGGAGCATGAAGTAACTTCTTCAAAATCGGAAAGGAGATTCAGTAACTCGATGGCAGGTGTCGGCGGCGGGGATAGCCGCCACCAAGCCTACATGGACGTATTCACGGCGTCCTGTCGAGCGAGTCACCGAACCCCCACAATGATTACTGTTTCGAGAAGTTATTTTGCGCATATTCCTTAGGTTAAGGCGTTTGTACCCTATCGAGCACATGAATGGCACCACTCGCCTTCATGACCAGCGCATAGCTAACCCGATCGAACAAACGAAAAACCAGTAATTGCCCCGCCAGTTCGTCCGGCAACTTAACCGTTTGCGGACCGTCGACAATGTGCCTGTCGATAACGATACGCCCCCGCTTGTAAATATCCAGCGTATGCCCTACTTCCAGACCGTCCGTAGAGCCCTTGTCTATCACGACGATATTGTGCTGTCCGATTTGGCTAACCCCATTCAGTACCCGAAGAATATTGCCTACCACGGCGTGTTCCGGTGGCCTTGGAAAATAATTC
>JAQTYP010000555.1 GCA_028688235.1 Methylomonas sp. | reverse complement strand
ACCACAAGGTTCAGCTCTCTAAACGCCGGGCCAGAGGCTATCGAAATATCGACAACTTCATCCATATGATTTACTTCTTATGCGGTAAGCTTCAGTTTACTTACCCACGGTATTTCACATAGAGCCTAAAAATTGTTTTTAGCGGGTTCATTTATTCTTATCTCTACCAACGACATCACCCCCCGCAGTAATGTTATTCATTTTTACGCTGTAGTTAGTTTTATTTTTCCCTTTGTACGTTAGTGCGATTTTAATGCCTAATCCTGTTACTGCTAAAACCGCGACAACGATTAATCCAATTATTAGCGTTTCATTCATTGTGTATTCCTATATCGATAAATTCGTATTTTGATGTTGGGCCGTAGGATGCGGTAAACAACGTGCACCGTACTTATGCCCTTTAGGGTATCGTTCGCGATTGGTGCGGTTCGTAAACTCACCGCACCCTACGCCTGCTTTTGGCTGGATATTTGCCATATTTCGTCTGACGCATTTTAGGCGGTTTTGGACCTACCGCTACAGCACTATCCACCCAAATTCACACCGGCTCCAGCTCTATCTTTACCTTTTTACCGAGCGCGGCGGCGGCGCTTACCAAGGTGGTCAAGGTTAAACTGGTATCTTCTTCGTCCAGCAACCGATTAAGCGAAGCCCTGCTAGTGTGCATTTTTTTGGCCATTGCCGTTTTACTGAGTTTAAGCGCCGACATGCCTTCCGATATTTGCCAAGCGATGACCCGCTTGGCCGCTACCGCTGTCACTTCGTCAAGGATGGCTTCCTCACTTAGGAAGTCGTCGAAGCTGCTACCGATATGAGGGTTTTCTTCATGGTTAGTGTTCATTGCTTACCTCGTAATGCTTTCAATCTTTGTTTTGCCAAATCGATTTCCGCTTTCGGTGTTTTCTGACTTTTCTTGATACTAAAGTTTCGGAGTTCTGCACAGCCCAACACGTCGGTCACCCTGCTGAGTTGAACACCCTGCGCGCTTTGATCCCCCTGATGTTGTTGTCCAATACAAAAACCTCCCTGTCCATACGATTTAAGGCTACCGACTTAAGCCGGGACAGTCATAGGTTAAGCCGTTCGTGGTGAGCTTGTCGAACCATGAATGGCTTAACCGTTCACCCTTCGACAAGCTCTGGGCGAACGGTTAAGCCTCCCTCTGTGTCCCGTTTTAAACGAGAAGCCCGATTTAACGCTTTCCGATTCTGATTACATTAGCCGACTTTCCCTGTCAAACCACCTCGACCCAGTTTGCTCGCCGCTCGATCATTTCGCCGATTGAGGAAAGAAGCAAGCCGTTTTCGGCGGCTAATTCGAGAAAATCGGTCTCGCCTTCCGGCGCTACGGCAACCAGCAAGCCGCCGCTGGTTTGCGGATCGCAAAGCAGTTGTTTTTGCGCTTCGTTGAGCGGGCTTACCTTGTCGCCGTAACTGTCGAAATTGCGCTGGGTGCCGCCCGGAATGCAGTCTTCCGCCAGGTAATACAGCAAGTCCGGCAGACGCGGCACGGCTGCGTCGGCAATCCGGGCTGTCAGGCCGGAGCCTTCGGCCATTTCGAGCAAATGACCGAGCAGCCCGAAGCCGGTGACGTCGGTCATGGCCTTGACCATCGGCAACCGGCCGAAGCGGCTGCCGATGTCGTTCAGTTTGCACATCCAGTCGCGGGCCAGGCCGACGTGGGTCGGCAGGAGCTTGGCTTTCTTTTCCGCCGTGGTCAGAATGCCGATGCCCAATGGCTTGGTTAAATAAAGTTTGCAGCCAGCCTCGGCGGTGTCGTTGCGCTTGAGATGAGGTTTGTCGACGATGCCGGTCACAGCCAGGCCGAAGATCGGTTCGGGCGCGTCTATCGAATGTCCACCGGCCAGCGTAATCCCCGCATCGAGGCAGGCGGCCCGTCCGCCGCGCACCACTTCCGCCGCCACTTCGGCGGGCAGCACGTTGACCGGCCAGCCCAGTATCGCGATCGCCACCAGTGGATCGCCGCCCATCGCGTAAATGTCGCTGATCGCATTGGTCGCGGCGATGCGGCCGAAGTCGTAAGCGTCGTCGACGATGGGCATGAAAAAGTCGGTGGTGGTGACGACGCCGCGCTCTTCGTCGATGGCATAAACGGCCGCGTCGTCACGGGAGGCGTTGCCGACCCACAATTTGGGATCTAACTTCTGGTCACCGCAACCGGCCAGGATGGTTTCGAGGATTTTTGGGGAAATTTTGCAGCCGCAGCCGGCGCCGTGACTGTATTGACTAAGGCGAACCGTTTCATGCATCGAATAATCTCGCTATTCACTTAAAGCCGCTAACGATAGCAAGTCCGGACATTTCGTCAATAGGGGCGGGCCGCACCCAATTGCATCCGTCCAACCTCCGGAGTGGCTAAATCAGCCATTTTACAATTATAATAGCTACTTATCGTTTAAGGCTGCGCTTGCAGCCGACATCACCGGATTAATCCAACCATTCTACAAAAGGTCGAAAAGTGGCACGTGTTACCGTCGAAGATTGTTTAGAAAATATCGAAAACCGTTTCAAACTGGTTTTGCTCGCCAGTA
>JAQTYP010000086.1 GCA_028688235.1 Methylomonas sp. | reverse complement strand
GCTTTTGCTACGCGCTTCTTTCAGGCTAGCCTCGCGGTTTGCACCCTTGCGTTTCGCTACGGTTGTCGTTACTACTTCCGGTCATCTCCTTTCAGATGACAAGTTTTAGCCCATGCCGGGCACACTAAGGTGCAAATTCACTTGCACAGCGCGGATAAATCCGTATTTAGCAGCCAATGATACATGGTCCCGCGAGTATCGCTTGCCAATTCTGGCGGCTTTAGGGTGTTATACTTCGTTCGGTCAGGTTCGGTTTTCACCGACAGCAGAACAATACGGCCGCTTCATCGCATCAGTGAATTTCATGTTCCATGGGCGATGAAACGATTGGTTTTAAGTTAGATAGTGATGGTGACTTCGATCATGACGGCATCCAATTCAGAACACTGCGCGGATGTATATGGCTCTCCGGTTCTGAAAAGACATGAATTTTTATGGATCAAGGACTATCTGTATAAGGAGGCCGGGATCGCTCTGAACGACAGCAAGCAAGCTTTGGTATGCGGCCGTTTGGACAAGCGCCTGCGTCATTACGGTTTTTCGAGCTACAGCGAATATTTCGACTGTTTCGGTAAGCCCGGTTTCGAACAGGAGGCCTCGCTGGCGATAGACCTTTTGACCACCAATGAAACTTATTTTTTCCGCGAGCCCAAGCATTTCGACTTTCTGACAGAACATTTTTTTCCTGTACAGCCGGCAGGCCAGGCGATCCGCTTTTGGAGCGCCGCCTGTTCCAGTGGCGAAGAAGCCTATACCCTGGCCATGCTGGCGGCTAATTTTGCCAAGACTCAACAATGGGAGATCATGGCCAGCGATATCTCCCATCGGGTATTGGAAAAAGCCAGGCGCGGTTTGTATCCTCTCAGTGCCAGCGAAAAAATCCCCGTTTCTTATTTGAAGAAGTATTGCCTGAAAGGCAACGGAGAATACGAAGGTTTTTTCGTGGTCGATTCGGCGCTCCGCGAGCGAGTGCATTTTCTGCACGCCAACTTAAACAATAACTTGCCAGACCTTGGTATTTTCGATGTCATATTTTTGCGTAATGTAATGATTTATTTCGACATGCCTACCAAGCAAAAGCTAGTCGGTCGCATTCAACGCTATTTACGCACCGGTGGCTATCTGTTTGTCAGTCACTCCGAGTCGCTAAGCGGTATCGATGCGGGATTGCAGGTGGTTTCGCCGTCGATTTACCGTAAAATTGCCGGCAAATGACGATATGCAGTCGGGTGATCCACCGCAAATCATCGCATAAACAGTGAGCGATAAAACCGCAGCAAGCAACTGATCGATTTCGTGCTATTCGTGGACAAAACGATTTTCTAGGATAATGCCATTTTTCGATATAGGAGGAATTTACCGTGCGCTACCTACATACTATGGTTCGGGTCAAGCATCTGAACGAAGCCATGGATTTTTATTGCACCCAGCTGGGCATGGCGGAAGTGCGCCGCATCGAAAACGAAGCCGGACGCTTTACGCTGGTCTATCTGGCCGCTCCCGGCGATAAGCAAGGTGCCAACGAACACGACTCACCGTTGCTGGAGCTGACCTATAACTGGGATGAGGAAGATTATACCGGCGGCCGTAACTTTGGGCATTTGGCATTCGAAGTGGACGACATTTACGCCGTCTGCCGGCGATTGATGGATCAGGGTGTCACTATCAACCGGCCGCCACGCGATGGCTGGATGGCTTTCGTCCGCTCGCCGGACCAGATTTCTATCGAATTATTGCAAAAAGGCGTAGCCTTGCCCGCTCAAGAGCCTTGGGCTTCGATGCCGAATACCGGCGTTTGGTAAAGAAAAGCCATTGCCGCCGCTAAGCCTTTATCTGCACTTTCCGTGGTGCATCCAAAAATGCCCTTATTGCGACTTTAACTCTCACGCGGTCAAAGCCGGCATACCGGAGAGGCAATACGTATCTGCGTTGCTGGCGGATCTGGACGTCGATCTGGCTTTGTTGCCTGTTGCGCAGCCGTTACACAGCATTTTCATGGGTGGCGGCACGCCCAGTCTGTTTTCGCCGGACGCCTTAAAACTTCTGCTAACGGGCATAAGGCAGCGTATCGACTTGAGCCCCGATTGCGAAATCACTCTGGAAGCCAATCCCGGCACGTTCGAAAGCGCCAAATTTCGCGCGTTTCGCGAGCTGGGTATCAATCGACTGTCTATCGGCATACAAAGTTTCGACGACGCCCATTTGAAGGCACTGGGCCGGGTTCATGATGCCGCGGAAGCTCGCAAGGCCGTCGAAATAGCCAGGCAGTCGGGTTTCGATAACGTGAATCTGGATTTGATGTTCGGCCTGCCGAAGCAGACGCTGGCCGAAGCTTTGTCGGATGTGCATGCGGCCATTGCGCTGCAGCCCAGCCATATTTCGTTTTATCAACTGACTCTGGAACCCAATACTTATTTTTACAAGTTCCCCCCAAAATTGCCCGAAGACGAGGCCATTTTTGCGTTGCAACAAGCTTGTCAGGCCGTGCTGGCCGAACACGGTTATGTCCAATATGAGATCTCGGCTTATGCTCGAGCCGGCTATCGATGCCGACATAATCTAAATTACTGGCAATTCGGCGATTATCTGGGCATAGGGGCTGGCGCTCACGGCAAAATCAGCCTGAATCTTCCCAATCAGATCTTGCGTACTGCAAAAACAAAACATCCAGAGCACTATTTGGCGCTAAAGACCATGACCAACAGCGAAACCATCCCGCTCGCACAATTGCCGCTGGAGTTCGTCATGAATCATCTGCGCCTGAAATCCGGCTTCACTATTGACGATTTTTGCGAACGTACCGGTTTGACGCCGGAAGCTTTGGAGCCGGCATTAAGCAGCTGTATTGCCGTGGGGCTTTTGATTCGAGAGGATCAGAGGATATACTGCTCAGAAAAAGGCTGGGATTTTCTGGATGAAATCCTTGAAAAATTCATTCCATAAAATACGGCGGGTTATAATCCCGGGTCAGACCGTTCAACCATCAATAGCCATGCTAGATTATCAAAAACAGTTCATCCGCCTAGCGCTCGACAGTGGCGTTCTTAAATTCGGCGAATTCCAGTTAAAATCCGGCCGCATCAGCCCTTATTTTTTTAATACGGGTTTATTCAACACCGGCGCGCAACTGGACAAGCTCGGCCAGTTCTACGCCCAGGCATTGATTGCCGCCGGCGTCGAAGTCGACGTATTGTACGGACCAGCCTACAAGGGCATTCCATTGGTCAGCACCACGGCTATCGCCTATGCCCGTTTGACATGCGATATTCCGTTCGCATTCAACCGCAAGGAAGCCAAAGATCACGGCGAGGGCGGTGTATTGGTGGGGGCGCCGTTGCAAGGCAAGGTCTGGATACTGGACGACGTTATCACGGCCGGCACCTCGGTGCGGGAATCGGTTGACATTATCCGCGGCGCGGGAGCGACCGTCGCCGGCGTTGTCATTGCGCTGGACAGGCAGGAGAAAGGCCAAGACGAATTATCCGCGGTTCAAGAAGTCTCTAGCCAATTCGGCATACCGGTCATCGCCATCATATCACTGGCCGAAATCATCGAATTTGTTGAGCAGGATAACAATTTCGCCGACAAACTGCCGCTTATCCGTTCCTATCGCGAACAATACGGCATTTAGCGTCGCCTCGCCTACCGCTTCTTTTTATTTAGTCTACAATTAGCCACTATCATTCGCCCTCTTAACAATGAGAACTGTCAGCAGAAAGGCTTGCCATGAGTAATCTGGAATTTAAAGAACAATTGCACGAGTATTCGAACTGGCGCGATAAATTGATACAAGCGATCGAAATGTATCAAGAGTGGCGGACACGATATAAATTCAGCGATCCTCAAAGTACCGACACACTGCTGAATATCTTGCATGGCCTGCGTACCGATAGGGTTACCCTGGCCTTCGTCGCCGAATTTTCCAGGGGCAAGACCGAGCTGATCAACTCGCTGTTTTTCGCCGAAACCGGCGTACGCCTGTTGCCGTCGTCTCCCGGGCGTACGACGATGTCCCCTACCGAACTGTTTTGGGACGAGGAAGGCGGTAGTTATATTCGCTTATTGAATATCGAAAGCCGGCTCGAAGATATTTCGTTGATGGATTACAAACACAATCCCGAGCGGTGGACTCAAATCAGCCTCAACGTCGATTCTCCGACGCAAATGCAGGAAGCCTTCAGGGAGCTGATTGCAACCAAAAAAGTCAGCAAGGAAATGGCTGATAAACTGGGGCTTTGGAACGAACGAGAGGCGGCCGAACAAGGCATTATCAATCCCGAATTCGTCGAAGTGCCTTGCTGGCGCCATGCCTTGATCAGCTTTCCGCATCCACTGCTGAAGGAGGGTTTGTGCATATTGGATACTCCGGGTTTGAACGCTCTGGGTACCGAGCCCGAACTGACGCTGAGCATGCTGCCCAGTGCTCAGGCCATCATATTCGTATTGGCTGCGGATACCGGCGTCACCAAGAGCGATCTGGAGATGTGGAAAAGCCATGTCTGCGGTTCCAGAGGTCGCCGCCGCCAAGGCTTGGCCGTCGTCATGAACAAAATCGATTCGATGTGGGACGATCTGGCCGGCGAATCCGGCTACGAAGTCGCCATACAAAAGCAGATCGACACATCGGCAACCATTTTGAATCTCGACACGGGCGTCATATTTCCGGTATCGGCCAAGCAAGCCTTGTTGGCCAAGGTCAAGAGCGACGAGGCGCTACTGGAAAGGAGCCGTTTGAAAAAACTCGAAAATTACTTGTCCGAGGATATTCTGAATCAACGCAAGGACATATTAAAAGGCGTAGTCGAGAAAGACATAGGCTTTCTGGTCAGCGAATCGATTAAATTGATGACAGCCAAAGTTGCCAATGCCTCCAAACAACTGGAAGAATTCAAGCATATCGACTTCGAAAATCAGGAAATGACCGGTAAGTTGATGGCGGAAACCCGCGATCGGCAAAATGCCTATATGGCCAATATCGAAAACTTCCAGGCCAGCCGCAAGGTATTTGCCGTGCAAGCCAAAATGTTGATCGACTCATTCGCCAAGGACAGAATCGACGAAATTATCCAGCGCACCAAGCATGACATGAGCAAGGCCCTGACGACTTACGGCATGAAGCAGAGCATGCGCAAATTGTTCGACGAACTGCGCGACCTATTGCAAGACTCCGTCGATATCACCGAAGAAACCCGGCGCTTGATCAAAGCCATCCATAAGAAATTTCAGGACGAATACGGCTTCAAGGAAATCGAGCCGCAATTGTTTTCGATCAAGCAATACCAATTCGAGCTGGAACAGATCTTCGAAGAAGGCGAGGCTTTCCGCAATAGCGCCCGCACCACGATGACCGAGCAAAGTATAGTGATTAACAAGCTGTATAGCACGCTGATCGCCAAAGCCCGAAACATCCTGCAGCAAGCTCACAAGGATGCGGCGACCTGGAGCAATAGCGTACTGACGCCGTTGATGCACCAAATCAAAGACCACAAAAAGCAGATCGAAAGCCGTTTGGTGATGCTCAGGAAAATCAACGAATCCAAAGGCTCGGTCAACGAAAGCATTAATCAACTCGAGGCCGAGCTGGCTCCGCTAAAGCGCCAGCGCCAGGAATTGCTAGCCATTATCAAGGCGATGCAAATCAACATCTCGGACAGCGATACGGCTTAACAAACGGCAATTCGTTTTCGAATAGGCGGGGACCGGTTTTCCTCTGTCCAGAGTCGAAATCAGAATGCCTGCAGGGCTCCCGATAGCCAGGAACCCTGAATCAATCGGTTAGCTGAAGTTTCGGCCGTAAAATATCTCGGCCATCTCATCCTGCAGCTGCTCCTGAATTTCTTCCTTTTCGTCATCGGAAAAGTTGCTTTCCTTTTCGAACAGATAATTTTCCAGTTCGGTTTCCTTCAGCATCATCTTGGTGTGAAAGATGTTTTCCTGGTACACATTCACATCGATCATCTGATAAAGCTCTTTGGTGCTTTCCGCGATGTAATTCTGGATCGAATTGATCTTGTGATCGATATAGATCTTTTGGCCGGAAATGTCGCGGGTGAATCCGCGTACCCGATAATCCATGATGACGATATCCGACTCGAAGCTGTGAATCAGATAATTCAGTGCCTTTAACGGCGAGATCTGTCCACAGGTCGATACGTCGATATCGGCGCGGAAGGTGCAGATATCGGTATCCGGATGGCTTTCGGGATAAGTGTGCACGGTGATGTGACTCTTATCCAGATGCGCCAAAATGGTGTCCGGCAAAGGCCCCGGAGATTCGGTGTTCATGCCGGCCGGAATCACGGCTCCCTCGGAAATCAGCATCGTCACGCTGGCCCCTTGCGGTTCGTAATCCTGATGGGCGATATTCAAGATCTGTGCGCCGATGATGTTGGCAACATCTTTCAATATCTGGGTGAGGCGTTTGGCATTGTAGGCTTCATCGATATATTCGATATAGGCCTTTTCCTGCTCTTTAGGCGCATAACAAACGTCATAAATGTTGAAACTCAACGATTTGGTCAGGTTATTGAACCCGTGTAACTGTAATTTGCTCAAACGATCAACCCTCTATAACTTCAAAATCATGGCTAATTTCTACGCCGGCCTTGCCTAGCATGATGGATGCCGAACAATATTTTTCGGCAGAAAGCTTAACGGCACGTTCTACGGCCGCTACCGGCAAGTTTTTACCTGTCACCTTAAAGTGCAAATGAATCTTGCTGAATACGGCCGGAACGGCGTCGACGCGTTCGGCGGTCAGCTCCGCCGTGCAATCGATGATTTCGTGCCTGCCCTTCTGCAGAATATCGACCACATCGAAGGACGAGCAGCCGCCTACACCCAACAGTATCAATTCCATGGGTCTAGCTCCCATATTGCGTCCGCCGTGGTCCGGAGGCCCATCCATCACCACTGCATGTCCGCTACCGGACTCACCGACAAATAGTCTGCCGTCGACCCATTTTACCGTTGCTTGCATGTCCAAATCCGAGAAAAGTGAAAATGCCGGCAATTTTACATTGATAGCCATCGCGCTATTGTTTTTTTTGCAAAAAAGCTTTCTTTTGGGTAGGGTAACCACATCTCACTGACAAAAATCACTACATCGAATGAATTTGGTTAATAAACATCACAAGATTTCAGAACCTGCATTGGATGCGTTTATACATTTCTGCCATGTACGCTCTTACCCGGCCAAGTTGACCATCGTCAGACCGGGCGACCCCGGCGACCGACTGTTATTCGTAGTCGACGGTTCAGTCAGCGTCAGCGTCGAGGACGACGACGGTCACGAACTGATACTCGCCTATTTGAATAAACACGATTTCGTCGGCGAAATCGGCGTGTTCAAGAATGCCGAAGTCCGCAGCGCTTTCGTCAAGACCAGAACCAAATGCCAAATGGCGGAAATCGGTTACGATAGATTCAAGCTATTGCTGAATAACGAGTTGCGCGACCATGCGGTCGAAATCCTGACCGTACTGGGCGAACAACTTTCCAGGCGTCTGTTGATTACCAGCCGCAAGTACCGCGATCTTGCCTTCATGGATGTGGAAGGGCGTATTGCCCGTACCTTATTGGACTTGGCAAAAGAGCCGGACGCGATTACCCATCCGGACGGCATGCAGTTGCATATCACTCGTCAGGAAATCGGCCGCATCGTCGGCTGTTCGCGAGAAATGGCCGGTCGCGTGCTGAAGGAACTGGAAGACAAGGGCTTGATAACGGCTCACGGTAAAACCATAGTCGTGTTCGGTACGCGTTAAATCGCAATCCGCCGGACAGAATCCCGGGCAATCCTCTTCACTAACCCCACCGATACGGCGTGAACCCACCCATCGATTCCAGCAGGAAACGCATTCCCAAGGGCGTGTGGACTTTGGGTTTCGTCAGCCTGTTGATGG
Organism: Methylomonas sp.; assembly: GCA_028688235.1. Classification (GTDB taxonomy): domain Bacteria; phylum Pseudomonadota; class Gammaproteobacteria; order Methylococcales; family Methylomonadaceae; genus Methylomonas. The sequence continues at coordinate 2,178 of JAQTYP010000086.1, read as the reverse complement.
ACGTGTCTTCGGAAATGATCCATAGCGTGTTGCCCCTGTTTATGATGACCACATTGGGCGTCAGCGCTACCGTCATCGGGCTGATCGAAGGGGCAGCAGAAGCCACGGCCTTGATAGTCAAGATATTCTCCGGAGCACTCAGCGATTATCTGGGTAAACGCAAAGGTCTGGCGTTATTGGGTTATGGCTTGGGAGCTTTGACCAAGCCGTTTTTCGCGATAGCCGAGGGCAGCGGCCTGATCATGGCGGCGCGTTTGTTGGATCGTGTCGGTAAGGGCATACGCGGCGCTCCCAGGGATGCCCTGGTGGCCGACATCACGCCGCCAGAAATCCGAGGCGCCGCCTTCGGTCTACGCCAATCGCTGGATACGGTTGGCGCCTTTCTGGGGCCATTGTTGGCAGTCGCCTTGATGCTGCTATGGGACAACGATTTTCGCGTGGTATTTTGGGTCGCCGTGATTCCGGGCATGCTGGCCGTGCTGCTGTTATTCGTCGGTATTCGAGAACCGCAGCACCAGAATAATCGGCTTCGCAACAATCCAATCGAACGGGAAAATCTCGAACGATTGGGATCGAGTTATTGGGCCGTCGTGGTCATAGGCGCATTTTTCACCCTGGCGCGTTTCAGCGAGGCCTTTCTGGTTCTACGAGCCCAACAAACCGGAATCGAGCCTGCATTGATTCCCCTGGTCATGGTCGCGATGAACGTCGTTTACGCGGCCAGCGCCTATCCTTTCGGTAAATTGTCCGATGCTTGCAGTCATCGCCGCTTGCTTGCCTGGGGCTTGCTGGTGCTGGCCGCCGCGGATCTGGTGCTGGCCAGTCATCCGCACTGGATGGTGGTGATGGTTGGCGTGGCTTTGTGGGGCATACATATGGGCATGACTCAAGGTTTGTTGGCGAAAATGATTGCCGACACCGCACCCGCCGACTTGCGCGGCACCGCCTTTGGATTCTTCAACCTGATCAGTGGTATTGCGATGTTGATCGCCAGCATAGTCGCCGGAATGTTGTGGGATAGTTTCGGCGCCGCGTCGACCTTTCAGGCCGGAGCTTTATTTTGCCTGATCACGCTGACGCTTTTGCAATCCGCGAAAATCAGGGCGTAAACCCTTCCAGCCACATGCCGGCCTTCGGTTCTACGGATTTCCCGTCCGAAAGAGCGAATAGGAAAGGCACGGATTTCAGTTGCATTCCTTGATTGACCTGTATCGCAAAATGCAGATGCGGCCCGGTCGTATAGCCGGTATTACCGGAATAGGCAATCAACTCGCCGGCCTGAACCCGCATGCCCGGGCTTACCTGGGCTTTTTCCAGCTCGAGATGGGCGTAAACCGCCATAGAGCCGTCGTCATGCAAAATACGGACGCTGTTGGCCTGATCGGCATAAGCCTGTAACGGGCCGCTGTTGAAAAAATCGTTTTGGACCTCCAGCACCACCCCGCTACGGGCCGCATGAATTGGGGTGGCGACCGGCATCATGATATCGACCGCGTAGCGATTTTGCTCGTCTTGATGACTGAACTCGCCGTCGAAGGCCTGGGTGATGCGGAAACGACTGCCGGGAGCGATAGGGGGATGATAGGGTGACGAGTTCACGTAATCGGGCAGGGGCTCGCCGATGACGTATTGATATTGCAGGCTAATTTGCCAAGAATTCGCCTGCGGACCGCCGCTGACAGTGAAAAGCGTGGCCGACTTGCCCGGCCCGACGACGAAATGCCGGGGCAAGGACGGAGTGACAATGACATTGTCCTGCTGCGCCCAATCGACGGCGATTTCCACGGGTCCCGGATATAGATTGACGGCATGGAAAGAGGGATCGCTTCGAGCGCCCGATCTTTCCAGCTTGACCCTTTGTTGAGGCGCCGGCTTTAGTTGCCTGACCTCGACCTCACGCTCCGTGGCTGGAGGCCTATCGCTAAAATGCCAGAGCCCTTTCTCGTCTTGGAATTTGTATAGTTTTTTCGCGAATCCGCTATCGAAAGCCAACAGCAGCGCTACAAACACCAACCATCGCGCCAACACGGACTAAGGGCTATTTTCGTGTCGAACCGAAGGTGTAAGAACGCACGATACCTTGGTTGTCGAATCGTATCAGCAAATCTTGGGTATCTGCCGGGCCAAATAAATAATACTTGTATATGCCGTAGGTCCAGGTACTTTTCCCGTCTTCCG
>JAQTYP010000554.1 GCA_028688235.1 Methylomonas sp. | reverse complement strand
GTAGCCAAATGGCCCACTTGGTCGTGCCGCTGGAACACTATCTCAAACCGCTGATGACGCTAATCCGGGAAAGCCAGAACGGCTACGACTACCTTCAGGCCGATGAAACCCGCATTCAGGTACTCAAGGAAGACGGCAAAACCGCTCAATCCGACAAATGGATGTGGGTGACCTGCGGCGGGCCGCCGGACGAACCGTCTATCTTGTTCGAATACGATCCCTCGCGCGCCGGCCGAATCATCGAGCGTTTGCTCGACGGCTTTAGCGGCGTGTTGCAAGCGGACGGCTATAGCGGCTACGGCAAACTCTGTACGAACAACGGCCTCACTCGGATAGGCTGTTGGGATCACGTGCGCCGCAAATTTGTGGAAGCCCGCAAAATCGCATTGCCCACTCAAGGTTCAGCTAACGACAACCTGAGCATGGCCGATATTGCGCTGCAAAAGATCGGCCAGCTCTATGCCATCGAGCGGCAAATCAAAGAGCAGACGCCCGAGCAAAAACGAGCGGCCCGGCAAGCCAACAGTCTGCCTCGGCTCAACGAACTGAAAGCCTGGCTGGAAGACAAAGCTCCCCGGCTTCTAAAAGGCTCTCAGACCCGTAAAGCCATGGAATATGCCCTCAACCAATGGCCTTATCTCATCGGCTATTGCGAAGACGGCCGACTCAATATGAGTAACATCAAGGTCGAAAATGCCATCCGCCCCTTTGCCGTCGGACGCAGAGCTTGGCTATTCGCCGATACCGCCCAGGGCGCTCAGGCCAGCGCCACGATTTACTCGCTCATTGAAACCGCCAAGGCCAATGGACTGGAACCTTACGCCTATTTTCTACACCTCCTCAATCATATCGGTGCCGCCGACTCCGTGGAAGCCATCGAAGCCTTGCTTCCTTGGAACGTGGCCGCGCTGCTCAATTCGCCGAAATAAATCCGCCGTGACGGTGAGGCACAGTATGCCACCCGCTTTCGCGGAATTCATGAGGCCGATTTAGAGGCGCTTACGGTTGAATGACGGTGCGCATACGATTTCGGCGAACGAAGATTTTGTCTTTTGGGCGTTTACAGGCCGATATTCGCCCGAAATAGGGCAAAACCGGCGTCTGGACAACACATCTTCGTGCTGCAAAATAATTATAACATATTGATAGCTATGGATTTAATTGATTTCCGTTCAGGCACTAATTAAACGCGCCTGGATATGAACCTATTGAATATTGCCGCCGCCGCAATGCGACGGCGGTAGCTGACATTGAATTTTGGCAATCGGCATACCGCCCAAATGCTACGATTCAGGGTAATTGGCCGTTTCCGCTTTGGTATTAAGCCCGCATCGCGTTTTGTTTGCGTTTTAAGCCAACCAATCCGAACAATCCAGATGCGAACAGCCAAGCCGCTGCCGGCACCGGTACAGCAACGGGAGTAAAGTCAAAGTAAAAACGACCCGAGTTGATGCTGGCATTGTTCAGGCCCACCAGACGAAATTCAGCGGTATAAGTGCCTGCCGAAGCGTTGGAGGCAGTCCAGAATATCGGCGCGAAAACATCCTCTAAGGCGTTATCCAGGTTGATGGTGTCGCTATTGGCGAATAGGTTGATATTGTGCTGATCTCCTATGAACAGGCCGGGAGTAGCGGATATCAGTTGCAAGCCGATCGAGGTATTTCCCAACAAGGTTGCCCAACGGTTGGTACTGCTATTGAACAGAATTTCCTCTGCGCTACCCACCTCGTGACCGGCCAGGGTATCCACCAAGGCGAAAGTCAGATTGCCGTACTCAGAGCTGCTATTTTGCGAAGTCAGTTTGCCGCTATACAAACCACCCGACCCCAAACTTAGAGACAAAGGCGCTTCCAGAGAGGACATTTCCGGGAGCCGGTTGTTGGCATTGGTGTCGTTAATGGTGGGCGATGCCGCAGCGCCGCTGTACACATAAGTACCCATGCCATGATAGTGGATGCCGTGGTTGAATAGCAGCGTCAGATTCGCGAAGTTGGGATCGGCCAGCCCTGCGTAGGTGCCGGACGGAATGGTGGCCCTGCCGTCGATGCCTATGTAATATCCGGCTAATTCAGAGGTGCGTGCGTAGGCCGAAGCAGACATACCAAGGCCCAATGCCAGTAACGATATCGAAATGGATTTTGCGATTTTCATTGAATGTTTCTCTGGGTGTTGATTTTTTATAATGTCATAAATTAGGGTAACCTTTAGGATTTGATAAGGAAAAAACAATGGCCGAAATCATCTCACGTAGCGCAAACGAAGTAACGATCCAAGTCACCGTAAAACTGAGCGGCAGTTTGTTGGACATGGAAAATGCCATATTAGACGGCTGCAATGAAATGGGCTGCTTGGCCACCATCGAAGCGTTGAGAAAATTCGATACGGATGGGAGTCCGATAAAAGTAGGCGACACCAAACTGACGGCGCGCGCCAAGGATAATAAAGCCTATCAGACCCCATACGGCGAGGTACAGTTAGAGCGATATGTTTATCAAACCGCCCGAGGCGGCAAAATTTATTGCCCGCTGGAACGCAACGCTCGGATTATCCGGGGAG
>JAQTYP010000553.1 GCA_028688235.1 Methylomonas sp. | reverse complement strand
GGTTGCGACGATCAATCCGTCCGAACGTTGGGTATTCAGATAAATCCCGTCTATCAGAGTGTCGATTTCTATCATGCTTGGCGTGACCCAGCGATGCACGACGACTTCGTTGACTGCCGTTTGCCGGTGCATGACGTTGCCGTCGCGGACTATCGCCGCCTGCAGTAATGCGCGGCTTTCGGTCTTGTAACGGCCGTCCAGAATATGCTCCAGGCGGCTGGTGAGTTGCTGGGGGGAAATGTCGGTCAGAAAGCCCAATCTGCCTAGGTTGACGCCTATCAACGGAATATCGAAATCGGCCGCCGCGCGGGCCGCGGCCAGAAACGTGCCGTCGCCGCCGACTGCGATGATCAGGTCGCAATATTCGGGCAAACGCTCGACATGCAAGCTTTTGATCTTGACTTCGGCCAGAAACTCGGCGCTTTGGCTGTCAACCAACACCTCGTGCCCCCGTCCCTGCAAAAATGCGATGAGTTCGGCCAGCGTAGGGGCATTGCCGGGATCGCCGAATTTGCCGATGATGCCGATGCGATGAAAGGGTGTGGGCATGGTTGGGCTTGGTTGATGAAAATGCATCGGATTATACAAAGAAATGACGGCAGGGCCAGTGTGGAAGTTTATGTGGGTGCGATTCATACCGGGTGGATATTAACGAAACGCTACGCGAGGCCGATTTAAAGTTCGTGTTTGTCTTGTTTTTCGTGGACGAAATGATATCTGCAGGGCCATCGATCGATGTTTGGCGGGCTTGCTACAAAACGGTGCGATAGGCTGAAGCAGGCATTGTAGGTTTTGTGACAATTGCCCCGATAATTCCCTGTTTATTTTGTCGGCATTGCGCTAAACACCGCGGTGACGCCATACCGGACGCCGCTTCGGCAATTGGCAAGCGTTTTGCATTGTTAGCAGTGAGGGCGTTAACCACGCTCAGTTTTTCGGATACCAAGCCTCAGATTGTAAGGTTTAGCCATGAAAGCCAATACCCGCAGCATTATCATCGACGACACCACGTTACGCGACGGCGAGCAGTCGGCCGGTGTGGTTTTTTCGCTGGATGAAAAATTGAGCATCGCCCAGGGCTTGTCGACGATGGGCGTGCCGGAGCTGGAAATCGGCATTCCGGCCATGGGCGAGCAGGAGCGCGAAGAAATCAAGGCCATAGCCGGACTGAATTTGTCCAGCGATCTGCTAGTTTGGTCCAGAATGCGCGACGACGACTTGAAACATTGTCTGGGCTTGGGTGTTGGCATGGTGGATTTGTCGATTTCGGCGTCCGATCAACATATTCAACACAAACTCAAACAAAGCCGCCGCTGGGTGTTGTCGACCATAGAGCGTTGCGTCAAAACGGCGGTCGACGCCGGCATGCGGGTCTGCGTCGGCGCCGAAGACGCTTCGCGCGCCGACAGCGATTTTCTGGCGCAAATGGCCGAGGCCGCACAACGAGCCGGCGCCTGCCGCATACGTTTTGCCGATACGGTAGGCATCATGGAACCCTTCGGCGTCGTCGACGCGATACGCAAGCTGCGCGTGGTGACCGACATGGACATCGAAATGCATGCCCACGACGATTTGGGTCTGGCCACTGCCAATACGCTGGCGGCGGCAATCGGCGGCGCGACTCACGTCAATACTACCGTCAACGGTCTGGGCGAACGGGCTGGCAATGCCGCGTTGGAAGAAGTGGTGGTTGGATTGAAACAGTTGTACGGCATGGAAACCGGTATCGATTTGCGCGACTTCACCAGCCTGTCGCATCGGGTGGCTACGGCTTCCGGCGACACGATAGGTAGCCGGAAAAGCCTGATAGGCCGCGACGTATTCAGTCACGAGGCCGGCATACACGTCGACGGCCTGCTCAAGAATCCTTTGAATTACCAAGGCGTTGATCCCTCCGTGGTCGGCCGCAATCATCAACTGGTGCTTGGAAAACATTCCGGCAGCCAGGGCGTGATGCATGCCTACCAACAGATGGGCGTCGTCATCAATCGCCGGCAGGCCGGCTGTTTATTGCCGCTGATTCGCCAGTTCGTCAGCGTCAACAAACGCTCGCCGCAGTCGGCGGACTTAAATCAATTTCTTCTCAGTTTATAGCGAGGTGTGTCATGACTAAAACCATTCGTCAAAGCGGCAGATTGGAAGTGAACGCTCATGCCCAGGAAGGCTTTTCGTCGCAAAACGCGGCACCCGCCAAACCTTGCGACGACGAGCGTTATCCGGGTTCGTTCTTTAGGGTTCCGGGTGTACCCAAACCCGGCCAAACTACCTGGAGCATCGCGAAATGATGTTCTTTTCACCGCCCGCAAACAATGCCGCCGCCGGTTTGTGGCAAGACTGGCGGGAAGATGTGGCTTGCGTGTTTGCCCGAGATCCTGCCGCACGCAGCATGCTGGAAATCTTGCTGGCTTATCCCGGCGTACACGCGGTACTGTTACACAGGATGAGCCATAGACTTTGGCATGCGGACTGGAAAATGGCGGCGCGTCTGCTGGCGGCATTCGGACGCTGGTTGACCAATGTCGACATTCATCCGGGAGCCACGATCGGCAAACGTTTTTT
>JAQTYP010000552.1 GCA_028688235.1 Methylomonas sp. | reverse complement strand
TGATCAACTCGATACGCTTATCGGCAAAGTCGGTAATCGTGGTTTCGACCATGCTCCTTGGAATTTGTTGATCCTCGATCAGAATCGTGGCCGACGAACGGGCCGACTTTGACGTCTTCGGCCAGTTCCGCGTTGATATGAACGATCGCGCGCGGGTCTATCATCAGGCTACCGACACGGCGCACATGATTTGAGCGCTGGCCGCCAGCTCGCCGTCGACTTCCGCGCGGCAGTCGAAGGACCACAGATGGCGCTTATGTTTCAGATATTTGACTTCTAGCATCAATTGATCTCCCGGCACAACCTGCTTTTTGAAGCGGGCTGCGTCGATACCGGCCAGATAATACGTCGTACCCTCGCGCAACTTGTCGTCGCTCTGGGCGGTCAGCAATGCAGTGGCTTGGGCCAGGGCCTCCATGATCAGCACTCCCGGCATGATGGGCTGCTGCGGAAAATGGCCTTGAAAGAACGGCTCGTTGAAACTGACATTTTTCAGGCCCAAAAGACGCACACCGGGTTCGCACTCGACGACTCTATCGACCAGTAAAAAAGGGTAACGGTGCGGCAAAAGTTGCTGAATTTGTAATATGTCGAGTTTGCAAGTCATATGAGGCTCTGGATAGAGGAACGCCGGGCGTGGCGCTTAGCGTTCCGCTTGGAAAAGAATGGATGTTGCAGGGGACTTCGTCAAAAATAACTTACGCTTAGGAATAGGTGAGAAATAAGCTTGGCAATGCTAGGTGCGAATTCATTCGCACTGTGCGGATAAATCCGCACCTACACCGAATACTTGCATAGGTTATTTCATGTTCATTCCTTAGGGCTCCCATGCTCTGCATCAATACCATTAAGTTAAGTCCTCATAACGGCATGGATTATCGGCATCCGGCTCCATGCGTTGTTCCACATCCCGCATCCTTGCAGTCGTGGTGCCGGCAACCCCACACCCAAGCCGGACGCAGGCTATGCCGGAACGACGTATTTTCTTAACTAAAACACAATGATGCGCTACGTGGGAACGAAAGGACGTGTGGAGTCCGGGAAGTTATATCGAACCAATCCTGACGTTATTGCGCCAAGGTTTCCAGTTTTTGTTGGACCCTCGCGGTAACGTCGATTTCGTCGTTGGCATAAATCACGCCGTCTGTCAACAACAGATCGAAAGACTCTTCCTTGGCCAGGGCTCTGACCGCCTCGACGATCCGTTTTTGCAGATTGCCCAATTCTTCGTTTCTGCGCATGTTGAAATCTTCCTGGAATTCTTGTTGCGCCCGGGCTGCGTCACGCTTTTTATCCAGGATGTCTTTTTCCAGTCTGCGGCGTTCTTCGTCACCCATTACCGAGGAATCACGGCTCATTCTCTCTTCCATAGACTTGATTTCCTTCATTTGGGAATTGAGGGCTTTGTCGCGAGGGGAAAATTCGGTTTCCAACCGGGATTTGGCTTTTGCTGCTTGCGGCGCCTTTTCCAGTACTTTAGCCACGTTCACAAAACCGATTTTCAGTTCTGCGTGACTCGCACCGGCAACCAACATCAACATTAAAAACAACGAAATTTTATTTTTCATGGGTACAACCATCTCCGGGTTAGCTTTTTAAAGATTCAAAAACACAGTGTCGAATTATAAAATAAAAATCAAACGCTCAAAACTAAAATCCGGAACCGAACGTGAATTGAAAGTTCTGCACGTTATCGGTGGAACTGGCATTGAATGGCTGGGCGACGCTGACCGCGATCGCGCCAAAAGGCGACAGCCATTCGCCGGACAAACCGGCTGAATAGCGTAGGTCATTGATCTGCCATCCTTTGCTGACGGTACCGGCATCGACGAAGGTACCTATTCTGACGGATTTAATGTCGCTGAGGAAGGGCACGGGAAAGAAGAGTTCCGCTTTGCCCAGTATTTTACTGGAACCACCGAATGGGCGCGCGACGCTGCCGTTTCGGGGCGTATCTTTGGGTCCCAGCGTATTATCGCGAAACCCCCTAACGGATTGGGCGCCGCCACCGAAGTAGTTTTCGAAAAACGGCAACTCGTCGGTCTTGCCGTAACCGTCACCATAAGCGACCTCGCCCAATAAACGGAACGTGAAATCGCTGGATAGCGGAAAGTAATGCTGCTGTTTGTAGCCTACCTTGTAATATTCCAGATCGCTTCCCGGCACGGTGGCCAGGGCCGAAAAACGCTGCTGAAAACCGTCCGTCGCGAAGACCGCCTTATTCAGGGTATCGTGGGTCCAGCCTACCGCACCGGATAAAGTCAGGAAGCTGTCGCCGTTATCGGCGATGAAATCCACGACTTCCTGCGGAGAATAATCGGTATCCGAAATCTCGGTGCGCTTCAAATCCGTATCGAAGCCCAAACTATCGAATTCATTCAGCGGGATGCCGAAGTTGAAACCCGCGTTGGCGGCATTCGTATTGTAACGGGAGATATTGGCCTGATAGGCATTGCGCTTGGTGTAGCCTATGTCGTAACCCAGACTGACGCCATCCAGCGTGAAGTAAGGATCGCGGTAGCCGAAGTTATAACGGGTCAACACATTGCTGTTGTTAAAGGCGAAGTTGATGC